>NZ_JFJX01000011.1:0-5288 GCF_000611875.2 Tatumella sp. UCD-D_suzukii | reverse complement strand
TTTTACGTTCAGACAAGGCGGTAACCGCGTGATGAGAAGGAGCATACATAAGTATGTGACTGAACAGCACAAGGGAAACCAACGCCGTATGAACGAAAAAGATTCATTTCCGCACAAAGAATTTGCCTGGCGGCAAGAGCGCGGTGGTCCCACCTGACCCCATGCCGAACTCAGAAGTGAAACGCCGTAGCGCCGATGGTAGTGTGGGGTCTCCCCATGCGAGAGTAGGGAACTGCCAGGCATCCAATAAAACAGACAGGCCATCCTCACGGATGGCCTTTTTGTTATGGAATTTTTACCCTTTTCTTTATTAAGCATGTCTGCGGGCACCGGGGAAAACCCGGCACCGGCGGCATGAAAAGGCAGAGGCCGCCCTGAGGGGCGGCCTTTTTGCATTCCGGGTCGGGAAAAGGGGGCATCCGGCAGCGTATTCATTTGAGGTGTTTCCCCGTTCTTTCTCCGGACCTTACATATCCGCTCTTACGCCCGATAACGTTTGAGGGACAGCGAAGAGAAAAATACCAGTAACTCGTTAAAATATCTTTATGACCCACAAGGAGCATTGGGGCGAACTCTGATTTTACGGGCCATTGCCAGACTGACCTTTACGCTTTTTCGCTGCTATATATTGCTTGCGGCTTACCCTCACCGATGAAAGTCTCAAAACTCACCGGCATATCAGGTAAACTATCGGGCATATAATTTTGTTAAGGTCAGGATATGTCTAACCCAACCCATTCTTTAAAGCCCTTCAATACGCTTGGCCTTGATATTCACGCTGACGAAATCATCCGGGCAGAAAGCTCTGCCGATCTCAGGAAAGCATGGGACTACAGCCGATCAGTAAATAAGCCCTTTCTGTTACTGGGAGGGGGAAGTAATGTGCTGTTCCTCCGTGATTTCAGGGGAGTCGTCGCAGTTAATGAGATCAAAGGTATTTCATTGTCTGAGGACGAAGACAGCTATCTCCTGCACGTTGGTGCCGGTGAAAACTGGCATCAGCTGGTCAGTTGGTGTTTACAACATAATATCGCCGGCACCGAAAACCTGGCATTGATTCCTGGCGTAGCAGGATCCGCGCCTATCCAGAATATTGGTGCTTATGGTGTCGAATTCAAAGATATCTGTGACTATGTTGATGTCACAGAACTGACGACCGGCAGAGAGTTTCGTCTTGAGAAGGCGCAGTGCCGGTTTGGTTACCGTGACAGTATCTTCAAGCATGAACTTTGTCAGGGCTATGCGGTGACGGCAATCGGTCTCCGGCTAAGTAAACAGTGGAAACCTGTGCTGACTTACGGTGATTTAACCCGGATGGATGCCGCGACTGTCACCCCCCGGCAGGTCTTCGATACCGTCTGTGAGATGAGAAAGAGCAAACTTCCTGACCCTAACGTTCAGGGAAATGTCGGGAGTTTCTTCAAAAACCCATTGATCACCGAAGAACTTAGCCACCGGTTACTGGCGACATATCCGGGGCTCCCCCGGTACCCACAGGCTGACGGAACAGTCAAAGTCGCCGCAGGATGGCTTATCGATCAATGCCAGTTAAAAGGGTATAAGCTGGGTGGTGCTGCGGTACACAGTTTACAAGCCCTGGTACTGATTAATGATAACCAGGCAACGCCACAGGATATTGTCGGCCTGGCGAAACATGTCCGGCAGTGTGTCGGGGATAAATTTAATATCTGGCTCGAGCCCGAAGTGCGTTTTATTGACTCACTCGGCGAATGTGATGCTGTCGGAGTGATCTCATGAAAGATTACAGTGTACCGTTGAAAATTATCCGTGTGCTCTCTGATGGCGAGTTTCACTCCGGTGAACAGCTCGGTGAAAAACTGGGTATGAGCCGGGCGGCGATCAATCAGCATATTCATACACTCAAAAACTGGGGTATCGATATCTATACCGTTACCGGCAAGGGTTACTGCCTCTCCGCCGCACTACAGTTATTAGATGATGATGCTATCCGGGCCGGTGTCCGGGGGAGCGGTGACGTTCAGGTCATACCGGTTATTGATTCCACCAACCAGTATCTGATGGAACGTATGAGTGACCTTCGCTCCGGTGATACCTGTATCGCAGAATATCAGCAAGCCGGTCGCGGGCGCCGCGGCAGACAGTGGTTCTCACCCTTTGGTGCCAATCTATATATGTCGATGTACTGGCGGCTTGAACAAGGGCCAGCCGCGGCCATGGGATTAAGCCTGGTGGTGGGGATAGTCATTGCTGAAGCATTACAGTCTGCCGGTGCGAAAGATGTTCGCGTAAAGTGGCCGAATGATCTCTATCTTAATGACAGGAAACTGGCAGGGATACTGGTCGAGCTGAGCGGCAAGACCGGGGATGTGGCTCATATTGTGATTGGCGCGGGTATTAACCTGATGATGCGTAATGTCGATGACAGTGTGGTTAACCAGCAGTGGATTAGCCTGCAGGAAGCCGGGATCACGATAGACCGTAATGCATTGACGGTCGCACTGATTAATAAAATGCGTGAAGCACTCACTCTGTTCGAAACCGAAGGTCTGGCACCTTTCATTGACCGCTGGGCAAGTCTGGATAACTTTATAAACCGCCCTGTAAAACTGGTGATAGGTGAGCGGGAGATCCATGGTGTCGCCCGGGGGATTGACAGCCGGGGTGGATTATTACTGGAACAGGAAGGTGAAATCACCGGCTGGGTTGGGGGAGAGATTTCCCTGCGTCCGGTTCAGGCTTAACAGGGGAGGACGGGGATAGCTGAGCTTTGCCTTTCCCCGTCAGTCTGTCGCGACTACTTTCTTAGCCGTACCGAATGCACGGCATGGTTTTCACCTTTCGCTAAAATCAGGCTGGCCCGTTCACGGGTCGGCAGAATATTTTGCTGAAGGTTCCGGCCATTAATATCATTCCACAATCCGCAAGCGATCTCTGTGGCTTCAGACTCCGCCAGACGTGCGTAGTTATGGAAGTAGGAGTCGGGATCGCTGAACGCTCCTTCGCGGAATTTCAGAAAGCGGTTGATATACCAGCGCTGGAGTAATTCTTCCGGGGCATCCACATAGATAGAAAAATCGACAAAGTCAGAAACGAAAACACGATGAGGATCATGGGGATAATCCATTCCGCTTTGTAATACATTCAGCCCTTCAAGGATAAGAATATCAGGCTGTGTCACCCGCTTATCGCCATCGGGGATCACATCATATATCAGATGCGAATAGACCGGCGCGGTCACCTGCTGCTCTCCCGATTTCAGGTCAGAGACAAATTTCACCAGTTTGTGCATATCATAGGATTCCGGGAATCCTTTTTTCTTCATTAATCCGCGTTCTTTCAGTACCGCATTGGGATGAAGAAAACCATCTGTCGTGATTAACTCAACCTTCCGGTGCTCCGGCCAGCGACTCAGCAGGGCTTGCAATACCCGGGCCGTGGTACTTTTGCCAACGGCGACACTGCCGGCAATACTGATAATATAGGGTATCTTCTGTTCGTTAGTTCCCAGGAATTGTTCCAGCACCGCCTGGCGGCGCAGATTCGAGCTGATATAAAAGTTCAGCAGACGGGAAAGCGGCAAATAGATTTCTGCCACTTCTTCCAGAGAAAGATCTTCATTAATCCCTTTTAACCGGGCAATTTCCTCACCGGTTAATGTCATGGGAACCGAATCGCGCAGGGTTGCCCATTGTTCACGGGTGAACGATAAGTAGGGGGAGGTAGCCAGTGACAAATTTTTTTTACTCATATTCCGACATCTGACGACAAATTTATCCGGTCCATCATCGACTGACTGACATAGAGCAGTAGGGTGAACTGCAGCCGTGATGAAATAGTGTAATAATGAGGTAGCAGGCTGGAGGTTAACACCAGAAGGGTTCCGGGAAAAAGCAAAAGATGTCGGGCCGGAGAAATTTCGTATCGCAGAAGGCTTCTGGTTAAAAATAAGCAGGATAATAGGCAGTAATGATCCTTTTAGTGACCCATTCCACAGAAAAATTGCCAGCAATGTGCCTGTTTTATAAGCAATCAATTCGGCTGACGCAAAAAAAGTAAATTTTTTCCGGTTATCGTGCGTCTAAAAACAGGAAGATTTTAGGTTCACCCGGCAATCATCAAGCGTCATACCCCCGGCGAAATTCGAATGAAGCGCAAATAATCACCACTATTTGTTGTCGATTTAGACAGTAAAACCGGAAAAAGCCTTGTTTTGAATAAATAGTAAGCGAAGAGAAAAAAAATTAAAATTTGTTGTTGCATCCTGGCGCGGTGCCCCCTAAAATGCGCCTCAACTTGATGCCGACTTAGCTCAGTAGGTAGAGCAACTGACTTGTAATCAGTAGGTCACCAGTTCGATTCCGGTAGTCGGCACCATTCAAGTTAAGGTGGGATTCCCGAGCGGCCAAAGGGAGCAGACTGTAAATCTGCCGTCACAGACTTCGAAGGTTCGAATCCTTCTCCCACCACCATCTCTGCCTCTGGCAGGGAAAAATGTGAAGCAACACGCTATCACAGCCTGGTGAGCATAATTATCACCCCGAGTGTAGGCTGGAAGTTTCAGTCGAAAGTCGGTCAGTTTATCTGGCAGACTCGAATAATAAGAGAGCCATCTTGTTATTCAAAAGCTACAGAAATATCAGGTAGCAAGAGTTCCAGGATGCGGGCATCGTATAATGGCTATTACCTCAGCCTTCCAAGCTGATGATGCGGGTTCGATTCCCGCTGCCCGCTCCAGATGTGCTGATATGGCTCAGTTGGTAGAGCGCACCCTTGGTAAGGGTGAGGTCCCCAGTTCGACTCTGGGTATCAGCACCACTTCTTTATATCTCCTCTCCTGAAATTTCTGTTCACTTAAATAATTCATTTTTTATCAGGCATCCTGAATCCTGGTTGATGTGATCATATCACCGACTTATCCGTGCTTTAAAAGGGTTATCTAATGGCTAAAGAGCAATTTCAACGTAACAAACCACACGTTAACGTCGGTACTATCGGCCACGTTGACCACGGTAAAACCACTCTGACTGCAGCAATCACTACCGTACTGGCTAAACACTACGGCGGTGCTGCACGTGACTTCGCGCAGATCGATAACGCGCCAGAAGAAAAAGCACGTGGTATTACCATCAATACTTCACACGTAGAATACGAAACCCCGACCCGTCACTATGCACACGTTGACTGCCCGGGCCACGCCGACTACGTTAAAAACATGATCACCGGTGCTGCACAGATGGACGGCGCTATCCTGGTTGTTGCTGCAACTGACGGCCCTATGCCTCAGACCCGTGAGCACATCCTGCTGG
>NZ_JFJX01000010.1:0-10210 GCF_000611875.2 Tatumella sp. UCD-D_suzukii | reverse complement strand
ATGAACAGTTCGGGGATTTGAAATTTAAGTATAGAAACAGGGAGTTCTGGTGCCGTGGATACTATGTAGACACGGTAGGCAAGAACACGAAAAAGATACAGGAATATATAAAGCACCAGCTCGAAGCGGATAAAATGGGAGAGCAGTTGTCGATCCCTTATCCGGGAAGCCCGTTTACGGGCCGTAAGTAATCCAAAATGCAAATGTCAGATTGCGATGCGCCTGTTAGGGCGCTGCTGGTAAGAGAGCCTTACAGGCGCATTTGAAAAACCTCCGGCTATGCCGGAGGATATTTATTTATCTGTACCCGGATACCGGTCTCCACAGCGGAGCCTCTGCATGGCCCGTTCCACAGGGTGAGTTTATTCCCCCTGCCGGGTGCCAGGTTAATGCTGTTTTATGATTGCCATACCGGCCAGTCAGAATTAACCCTGACCTCCACGGGCGGGGAGCCGGAATATCTCGTGAAATTTGTTCAGGATAATGCTCATGATGTTCAGCCAGTTCCGTCAGGCCATTAAAGACTTTACCCCCTCTGTCCGCCGACAGCTCCCTCAGGAATTTTTACTGGGTCAGGAAGGCGCTCTGGCTGAATACTACATCCCGTTTGACTACCTGAATCCGGCTGCCCGCATCGTGCTGGTCGGGATCACCCCGGGTTACCAGCAATGGCGGGATGCGGTCACTGCGGCACAGCAGGCTTTGCTGGCGGGCAGCAGTGATGAGCAGGCGTTATTCCTCGCAAAACAGCAGGGTGCGTTCAGCGGTGCTATCCGCAATAATCTGATCCAGCTACTGGATGCTGTCGGGCTGGCTGACTGGCTGGCCCTCCCTTCCTGCAGAGCATTATTCGGGGACCATCTGTCACTGGTGCATTTTACCTCGCTGTTTAATCAGCCGGTGTTTGTGAACGGCAAAAATTATAACAATACCCCGTCTTTCCGCCAGTCAGCACTGCTGAGACACAGCATTGAACGCGGGTTCGCGGCAGAAGCTGCGCAACTTCCGCAGGCGGTCTTTGTCCCGCTGGGGCCGGTGGCAACACAAGGTGTGGCGCTACTGGTTCAGCAACAGCGGATCGATCCGGCGCGGGTACTGGCGGGATTACCGCACCCTTCCGGTGCGAACAGTGAAAGGATCCATTACTTCCTGGGTAAAAAATCCCGGGCAGAGTTATCCCGGCAAACCAACCCGCAACTGCTGGATAACGCCAGAGAAACGCTGATCCGCCAGGTCACGGCACTACCGGCTATCTGCTAAAGGGAAGGCCGCCTGCACCTCCGGTTGCGACGGGCGATCATATCCCCCTGCCATCCGTACGCCTCCGGACGGTAATTGCTGAGGATGATAATCCGCCGACTGACTCCGGGTCAGTCCGGTCCCCGGCGGGAGGAAAACGGCAACAGGATCCGGGCCGGTCTGAACGACCGGCCTGAGCCATCAGCCCAGATATTCGATAACCGACAAGCCGCCGTTGTAGTCCGTACTGTAAATGATCCCCTGTGCATCCACGAAGACATCACAGGACTGGATCACCTGCGGACGTCCGGGCCGGGTATCCATCATTTTTTCGGGGGCCGCCGGCACCAGCGCACCGGTTTCTACCGGCCGGTAAGGATTGCTGATGTCATACGCACGTACCCCGGCATTCTGATAGGTCGCAAAGATCAGCGTGGAACTGATAAAGCTGCCTGGCCGGTTTTCATGCAGGTTATGTGGCCCGAAATGCGCTCCTTTGGCAATATAATCGGCTTCATCCGGCGGCGGAAAGGTCGAAATACTGACCGGGTTCGCCGGGTCTCGAATATCAAACAGCCAGATCAATTTTTCTCCATCCTGCTGCTGATCGAGCACCGCTTCGTCCAGAACGACCAGTAAATCCCGGTCCGGTAAAGGCAGCGCCGTATGCGTACCGCCACCAAAAGGCGGGCTCCAGTTGCGATGACTGATCAGTTCCGGGGCGGTGCGATCTTTGATGTTCAGTAACGTCAGTCCCCCGTCACGCCAGCTCCCATAGGCCGTATCTCCGCTGATGATCGCGTGATGCAGGGCATAACGTTTACCTTCCGGCCAGTCAGGCACTTCGCCGGCTTGCTGATTCATGCCGGGCAGCCACCATTTACCGGCGACCGTCGGATGGCGCGGATCCGCTAAATCAATGGTCAGGAAGATATAATCGCTAAAACCGTCCAGCAACGCCGAGACATAGGCCCAGCGTCCCCCCACATACCAGATGCGGTGGATACCAATGCCTCCGAGTGACAGAAAACTTATCTCACGCGGACTCTGCGGCACCGAGATATCAAAAATACGCAGACCGGCACTCCAGCCTTTATCCTGCACATCACTGACCGTCTCACCGACCTGTCGGGTGTAATAGACTTTCTCATCGGCAAAACGCGTATCCGCAAACAGGTCACGGGCATTGATCACCAGTAACAGATCGTCATGGGCCTGCAGGTGTATGTTCCAGGTTCCGGGCGGTGCGGCAATATAATTCACCGTTTTCGATCGGGAGGGATCCCGCACATCCACCACCGAAAACCCGGAGGAGACCATATGACCGATATAGGCAAACCCGCGATGAACCATAAGCTGGACGCCGTCCGGCCGCCCCCCCTGATCACTGTGCCCGATAAGCCGCATATTGCGGCTGTATTCCGGTGGTGGTAGCGCGCTCATCGCTGTCTTATTTCGCTTTTGCTTCGAGGGTGGCAAACCATGGTGCGACGAAATCCTGCGTCGTTCCCCAGCCCGGAATAATTTTTGGCAGGCTGGCCATGTTGACATCACCGCTCTGCTGTTTCAGCAGTGCCTGCGAGACTGAAGCTGCTTTAAATTCATAGGTCGCTGGCGTTTTTTCGCCGGCAATTTTCAGCGCGACCAGGCGGACGTTAGTGGCACCGATCAACTGCGGATCGACGGCCGCCGTCATCTGCCACGGGCTATTTTTGCTGTGCATCATCTGCAGATCCTGGTTGGAGATATCAATGCTGTAAAGCTTGATCTCTGTCCGGCCATTTTCCTGTAAGGCTTTATAAGCACCCTGGCTGAACGCATCCCATGATCCCCAGATAGCATCGATTTTTCCTTTCGGATATTTCGCCAGGATGGCACCGACTTTGTTCGCGGTATCGCCCTGAACATCACTGGATACTGCCCCCAGAGACTCCAGCTGTTTAATGCCCGGGTTCTGCTTCAGTAACTTCTGATACTCTTTTTCACGACGATCCATCGGCGGGAAACCGGCGACCCATAGCTTGACGATATTCGCTTTACCGTGGAAATCTTTCACCAGCTGTCCGAAAGACATATCCGTCAGGGAAGCATCATCCTGACGGGTCACTGTCACGCCCGGAATATTGTCAGGCACCGCCGTATCAAAGACAGAGACTGCGATCCCTGCCTGAGTGATGCGTTTCACCAGATCTTCTGAGTAAGGTGCACGGCCCTGTGACAGGATAATCCCGTCATATTTTTGGGTGATCGCCTGGTTCACGAAGTCCTGGAAACGCGCATCATCCCCGTTACTCAGGAAGGTATTGACCTTAAAGCCCAGTTTTCTCGCCTGTTTGATAGCCCCGGCGACAAACTGGGTGGTGTTATCATCTGACCCCAGGTTACGGATAACCGCAATACGGATTGGACCGTGGTGGCTGGCAATGGCCGCAGGCACCGGAGTCATAGTGTCGGCAAAAACGGGAGCGGTGCTGAACAGGCTTAATGCCAGTAATGAGAATGCAATTTTTTTCATGTTCTGTCCTGTATACCCGCCTGTGATCAGGCTGATTATTGTAATAGTGCTGCCGCCCGGAATGTCGCACCTGCGGCTCAGTGTCTGCGGTTTACCGGTACTGACCGGTGTTTTTCCCTGATCCCTGCCGGATAATATTATGCGTCTGCACGTATATCCGTCTGGATGTCCAGACGTCATATTACATAATCCCCTGACCGCTGGCTACCCTCTGTTCAGGAGGATATTAAAAATATTTCAGATATTTTCAGGGCTGGTAGTAAAGGTGAGCTATCTGCAGATGATGGATCATTTCGCGGATGAATACGAAGTAACAGAACGTCCCCGTTTGCAGGCCGGTCAGCGCCAGAGGGGCATAAGAAAGTTGTTCAGACAAACGATTAAAGGCCACCTCAACGCCCGCGGGCGTAATGGTTGTTTCGCCCGCCAGAAAGTCCCCGCACACCCTGCCCAATAACGGGTCATGGCATATCGCAATGCCGCCCAGAGAAACAATTCTGCCTTCGGATTCCAGCACTTCTTCAATCCGGTAAATAAGCGTTTCGGTCGCAAGTGCATCTGCCTGTCCGGTGTTGAATAACCCGGCCGCGGTAGTCTGGTAGCCGCCCTCTAGCCTGGCCTTGAGATGTTGCTGCCGGTCATAAAATTCCACGGCTGCAGGTAACACAGAGAAAATAAACTCGCTCATCAGGACTCCTTTATTCGGCCGAAGGCCGCATCATCCGCCGGAACGTGACAGAAGTGCGGCGTTTTAACACTTCTTTTACGCTTCAGTGAATATACATTTCTGCCGTCCGGTTGCTAAGCTTATTCAGCAGCAATGCGGCTAATGCGTTGCTGCGGATCCTCCGTCCTGAAGCACCCGCAGTTTCCCAGGCATATGTCTGTCGGGACGGATACCCGCTTGCCAATAACGGATACTCAGGTAATGAAATCTTTGATGATCGTTTGCAGACTGCTGGCTGTCGGCCTGCTGTTCTCTCTCTTCAGCCCGCTGACGAAAGCGGCCACATTACCGGTGGTCAAACCGGTGATTGACTGTAGCGCGCTGGCGCAGCAGAATTTTTCTGCACAAACCGGTGCGGCGGTGACAATCCTGTCTGCCCGCAATGAAAACAGTGAAAAAGGGACGTACTGTAAAGTTTCTGCCCGCATCGCGCCGGATATCGGCGTGCAGGTTGCGCTTCCGACAGAACACTGGACCCAGCGCTTTCTGCAGGTAGGTTGTGGCGGATTATGCGGCACGATCAATCTCAGGCTCTCGAATACCGGCGGTTGCATTCCTGCGATGAATGGTGAGTTTGTGGTTGCCGCTACCGATATGGGCCACAGCGGCAGTATGATGGATGCCACCTGGGCTGAAGATCCGCAAAAGCGGATTGATTTTGCCTGGCGAGCCAATCACCTGACTGCGCTGCTCTCCAAAGCACTGATCTCTGCGCTCTATCATCAGCCACAGAAATATGCCTACTTTATGGGATGCTCTGACGGTGGCCGCGAGGCCCTGATGGAAGCCCAGCGTTTTCCGAAAGACTTCGACGGGATCAGTGCCGGCGCACCGGCAGCCTTCTTCTCTTTCCAGAACTCCTTCTTCCATGGCTGGAGTATGGTGGCCAACGAACGTAAAGACGGCTCTGCCATCCTGTTAGCGGATCGCCTGCCATTGATCCACAAAACGGCGCTTGCCCACTGCCCGACCTTATCCGGTGTCAATGACGGCATTCTGCAGAACCCGTATGCCTGCCCTTTCTCACCTTCCTGGTTCAAAATATGTAAGCCCGGTGACAAAGATCACTCAGCCTGCCTGACCCGCGAAGAATTGGGCGTCGTCAGTCGCTACTATGAAGGGGCAAATGATGGTCAGGGTCATCAGTTTGTGCCGGGCGGCTTCCCTGTCGGTTCGGAACTCCGCTGGCCTGTACCTGCCACCCGCAACGGCACATCTCCGGCCGAATCGATGGTACTACCGGCACTGCAATCTGTATTGCTGGCCCCGGGTAAAAACACTATCCGCTCTATGCGTGATTTCCCGCTCAACCTGGCGAATTTTGAAAAAGTCGCCCGTTATGCCCCGCTGTATAACGCAGCGAATACCAATCTGGCACCTTTCCGTGCGCAGGGCGGTAAACTGATTATGTGGCACGGGCTGGCTGATGACTCAGTAAGCCCGGCCTTCTCGCTGGCCTATTATCAGGGCGTGGTCAAAACGCTCGGTCAGAAGGAGACGGATACGTTCATGAAGCTGTTCCTGTTACCGGGCGTGGCACACTGCGGACGGGGTGAAGGTTACGATCAGGTCGACTTACTGACACCGCTAATGGCCTGGACAGAAGACGGTAAAGCACCTCAGGCACTGATCACTGGTAAAACACTCAATGCCGGGGCAGAGATGCCGCCCGGCCCTCCGCCATCGTCAGCCAGTGCGACTCAGACGGCGTTCCATGGGGTTCAGCGTCCCGGCAAGCCTTATGCCAGCGCGATGCCGGCACTGAAAGCCACCCGTCCGGTGTACCCTTACCCTTACATTGCGGTCTACAAAGGGGAAGGCGATAAAAACCTGGCCTCTTCCTGGAAACCGGTAAAATCAGAAGCGTTTGCTGCCTTTCACGTCAATGCCCCGGCCGCTGACTTTATCGGCCCGGACAATCAGAAAGACTACAAAGCCGTGGGTGATCAGCTACAGGTGATTAGCCACTAATACCCTCCGGTGATGTTACGGGGTTCTCCCCGTGAGATCACCGGTGATTAGTGCAGGCAACACTGTTTAAATTTTTTCCCGCTGCCACAAGGGCAAGGGTCATTACGTCCGGCTTTGGCCTCTGCGATAAATGGCTGACTGACCACTCCGTCACTGCGATGCTCCAGCCAATAGCTGTGCAGTGCCAGTGCTGCCGGTAAAATCGCGTCGATACTTTCTTCATAAGCTTCCGGGCTTAAGGTTTCCAGCAGCGGGAATTTGTCTTCCTGTCCGTGTAACGCAATGGCATCCAGCGCAGGTTGTAATGCCGCCGGTAATTCCGGCCAGCCCCCGAGTGCCACTCCGCGCAGATAGCCGAAACACCATTCCTCAACGATGGTGAACTCCTGACCTTCTGTTTCACGGGAACCAAACAGCGGTTCAAACTGTTCAGGATAGTCCGATAAACGCTGGTCGATGTCATCCAGATGCTGGAAAGTGAGGTTCATAAACCGTTCCATTTCGCGTTCAGAACTCCAGCGCGGCACCTTACCTGCTCCGCCCCACACTTCTACCAGCCATCTTTCCGGCTCAACCATGACCGGCCCTGACAGAATGGCCGTAAGGAAACCATCCAGCCCGGAAACATCCAGCACTGAATCGTCATCCCCGTACTTCATAAAAATATCATCCAGCCATTCCAGCTCTTTCTCAGTCAGTGGACCCTGCGCCATCTTCTGCTCCTATGCCCTGCCTGTAAAATGTCGTGTGCTTGTAGGCTACTGACAATAACATTCTGAACGTCTTATGATATAAAACGTTCCCTCTTAAATACATGATCGTGCTAATTTCCAACTTATTATACATCATCTTCCGGCTCGGGGAGGATAATATAGAGAGTCATATTACCAACCGATAAGTATTATAACCCCCTATTCGTTCCATGTTACTCCACGCACTGATACCAAATGAGCTCTGCTGTATTCTTAGCAAGATAATAATCATGATTACTATTCCAACAGAAAAATAACCATACAGGAATAAAGGTTAAATAAACGACCTGGCAGATTATAGTGTTTCTAAAATCCCCTTCACTCTCTTTCGAAATATTCAACTGTAATGTAATGATGAGAGTTAATTTATCATGATTTATTAAGGTAGCTTCCGAGTAAAAGCGTGATATCCGAGGGCTGCCTGCTTGTAAAACGACGCAAAAAAATCAGCGACTCTATAACAGACTAATGTAGCAATATGAAAACCCCTCCAAAATATAGGGTTTAAGTTTAAATTTCCTTATCTTGTAAGAAGCGTGATAATCAAAAATACCATTAATAGTTATTAATAAAAAAACACAAAATATATATTTTGAAACAAACAGGATTTTAATGTAATACCTTGTTTTATAAGCATAAAAACATGAAATGGTGATTTATTCATCCATTTAATAAAAACAAACTTGCTTCCAAAATAGTTAAATATAAGTTAATATTTACAACCCTGTGCTATTAAAAGCAAACTACTGCCCTGGTCAACAGATGGAAAATATCTGAGAACTGATATATCCCATCTGCTGGTTGATTTTCGCCCAATACCAAGTTCAGGCCATCGAAATCAAAACCTGTATTTATGTGACCAAAATATGTTCTTACTGATGCTGGTTAATATCCACCTGAATAAATATTTTTAAAGGTAATTATGATCCTATGGAAAATGTCTCCGTTACGATAAAAGATACCGGCCAGAAACTTACGCTGAATACATCAAATGTGAATATTTCAGGCCCTAGCACAATTCTCCTTCATTTGAACCGTGAACAGATTTCCTCTTTTAGCAGAGATGGGAATGATCTGGTCATCGTTACCACATCAGGAGATCATCTAAAACTGAAAAACTTTTTCCTTTCATACAGTAACGGGCAACATAGTGATTTAGTTATTGAGGATCATCACGGAAACTTATGGTGGTTAAATGATAATGATAATAATTTCCACCTATCATCAATTACAAGTTTAGATTCAATATCTTCGGCAAATAATGCTGCAACCGGAAGTTTTGAAAAAATAGCCACCGTAGGTGCTGCATTACTGGGTGTAGGCGCTATGCTTTTAGGTGCCAATCATCATGACAATATAACCTCTTCGGATAATTCATCTCCCTCTGAGGAAGACAATTCCCCCGCAGGTCATATAGAAATTAGTAATAGTTCTGGTAACTCTGTAATCGGCAAGACTACTGATGACACCACCCCAATTATCAAAGGCACCGCGGCAGCCGGCGACACCGTCACTATCCTCGACAACGGTAAAGCCATCGGTACCGCCACGGCGGGCAGCGACGGCAGCTGGAGCAGCACCCTGCCGGCCCTGGCCGACGGCAGCCACAGCATCACCACCACGGTCACCGATGCCGCCGGCAATACCAGCCAGCCTTCGGCAGCGATTCCTGTCACGGTCGAGACCACGGCGCCGGCAGCAGCCAGTGATGTCGGACTGACCGACGGTAACGGTAATAACCTGTCCGGAGCGGAGACAAATGACACCACCCCGGTCCTGAAAGGGACTGCGGAAGCCGGCGACACCGTCACTATCCTCGACAACGGTAAAGCCATCGGCACCGCTACCGCGGGCAGCGACGGCAGCTGGAGCAGCACTCTGCCGGCCCTGGCCGACGGCAGCCACAGTATCACCACCACGGTCACCGATGCCGCCGGCAATACCAGCCAGCCTTCGGCGGCTATTCCTGTCACGATCGAGACCACGGCACCGGCAGCAGCCGGTGATGTCGAACTGACCGACGGTAACGGTAATAACCTGTCCGGAGCGGAGACAAATGACACCACCCCGGTCCTGAAAGGCACCGCGGCAGCCGGCGACACCGTCACTATCCTCGACAACGGTAAAGCCATCGGTACCGCCACGGCGGGCAGCGACGGCAGCTGGAGCAGCACCCTGCCGGCCCTGGCCGACGGCAGCCACAGCATCACCACCACCGTTACCGATGCCGCCGGCAACACCAGCCAGCCTTCGGCTGCGATTCCTGTCACGGTCGAGACCACGGCACCGGCAGCAGCAGCCAACGTGACGCTGACCGATTCCGCCGGGGACGATCTGAGCGGGAAAGCCAGTAACGATGCCACCCCGATCCTCAAAGGCACCGCGGCAGCCGGCGACACCGTCACTATCCTCGACAACGGTAAAGCCATCGGCACCGCCACCGCGGGCAGCGACGGCAGCTGGAGCAGCACCCTGCCGGCCCTGGCCGACGGCAGCCACAGCATCACCACCACAGTCACCGATGCCGCCGGCAATACCAGCCAGCCTTCGGCAGCGATTCCTGTCACGATCGAGACCACGGCGCCGGCAGCAGCAGCCAACGTGACGCTGACCGATTCCGCCGGGGACGATCTGAGCGGGAAAGCCAGTAACGATGCCACCCCGATCCTCAAAGGGACCGCGGCAGCCGGCGACACCGTCACTATCCTCGACAACGGTAAAGCCATCGGCACCGCCACGGCAGGCAGCGACGGCAGCTGGAGCAGTACCCTGCCGGCCCTGGCCGACGGCAGTCACAGCATCACCACCACCGTTACCGATGCCGCCGGCAATACCAGTCAGCCTTCGGCGGCGATTCCTGTCACGATCGAGACCACGGCGCCGGCAGCAGCAGCCAACGTGACGCTGACCGATTCCGCCGGGGACGATCTGAGCGGGAAAGCCAGTAACGATGCCACCCCTGTTCTCAAAGGGACCGCGGCAGCCGGCGACACCGTCACTATCCTC
>NZ_JFJX01000009.1:0-51706 GCF_000611875.2 Tatumella sp. UCD-D_suzukii | reverse complement strand
CACTCCTGCACAGCTGTACCACCTACATCATTACCCAACACGGACGATAAACCATGACCGGACAGACTCTTTCACGCCTTAGCCTGACAGCACTGGTTCTGGTCGTCATCACCGGCTGTCGTGATGAACAAAAAAATAAAGCCGACCAGGACGCACTGGTCCGTACTTCACTGGATAATCTGGTGACAGTGAAAGGCGGTGAGTTTCAGATGGGAGATTTTGGCCCTCTGGTGGCTGAAAAACTGCCCTACAACTTCGACCTGGACACTCCCCTTCATCCGGTTACGCTGTCCGACTTTCGTATAGGGAAATATCGCATCACCTGGGGAGAGTTTAACCGCTGGTTATCAATACAGGGACGAGATAAAACAAACTATTACAGATCGATAATGGATCTAAAATCCCGGGATTTTCAGACCGATAAAATTTCTATCAGCAACTCTTATCCAGCAAAGTCTAATTGGCAGGATGCCCGCAACTACTGTCAGTGGCTGGGTAAAATAAGCGGCCGCAATATGGATCTCCCCACCGAAGCACAGTGGGAATATGCAGCACGCAGTCGGGGACAATTTATTATTTACGCGAACAGTGACAACAAATGGCATGATCACTCTGATAAATCCCGAAATTTTGCCGACGACTTTCGTACTGATAACTCATTTAAAAAACCGGTAGGCAGCTATCCCCCAACCCCCCTGGGTTTGTACGACATGATGGGGAATGGCGCTGACTGGATAAAAGATTGGTATGCGAAAGACTACTACCTCCATTCTCCTAAAAAAGACCCACAAGGTCCTGAAAATGGTACGAGAAAAGTAACAAGAGGAGAGAATCGTAACGAAGACAACTCTTACACTATAACTCGTGGAAGTTGGGATCCCGATAATGAGTGGCTTTCCGGTATCCGCTGCGTGGAGAACAGTCCGCTGAAGTGATGCCATTTACCACAACATCCCGACAGTGACCTGACGTGCGCAGCCGGAATGGACTTCAGGAATGTGCGTCCTGAATAGCAAAGGCAGCTAAACGCTGATTATCTAATCGGAAATACTGCTTTTCTTCGACCATAACAGCCCCAAGTGACAAGTAAAAGTCGGCAGCTTTCGGGTTGCTTGTTTCAGCGGTCCAATCAAAACGAGTGCAGCCATGTTCAACTGCGAAAGCCGCAATAAATCGCATGAGTGATTTACCGAACCCTTGGCCCCTCACGCTGCTGATGTGAAGAGATCTTTCATGTATGCCTGCCCGGAACACTTTGGCGCAGGGAACATCAGCGTGAACGTGGCAAATCCGACGAGCGCACCCTCTTTCCATGCTCCCGGAACGTTTACACCTGAATAGGCGGAGAAAACGCTGTTGGTCAGATAAGGCAGCATTTCGTCATAACTGGCAGCTTCATTCCCGAAGTAATAAGATTCCATTTCGACAAAAAGTCTCGCCAGATCTGGAATATCCGAATCCCGGCAGATCTCGATTTTCATACGCATCCTTTATTTTTTGCAGTCAGTACGTCACCCAAATCTTCTGGCTCTGCCACCGCAGAATGCCCCAGCTAACTTTGCAACAGTACCGTTAAAATGCCGCTCAAATTTATTAAGGTTCGTCAGACGCGGAACTCATCGGGGCGCGGGTGAAGGGTCTCAATAAATATGTACAGCGATAGTAAATTCTTATCAGTAAATATTCTTATTATCTGTTTTCTGCGGGAGGAACAATCCGGGCAGGGTGCGATTCGGTGCCCGATAGGAATGGTTTATTACTCCGGAGAGGAAAAGGAAAATACAGATGATTTTCTTATTTATAAATCCCCGGGATCAACGTATTTCTCTGCCGGCAAGCCACACTGCACTCTGCCGGTGCAGTGCTGCACAATGGATAAGCGGAAGAAGATTTTTATAAGCCTATGTAAATCATGAGGTTACAAATAACCAAAAATTTACCGTTAACTGACTTCGGGATTCGGCATTAAATTTTTTTTTGCCCTTCATGAAACGCATTAAATTTTTTAAATATCTGGCACGCCTTCTGCATTAATCACAGGGAAGACAGCGGCGTAATGAATTCTCACTTTCATCTCCTGTTTAAAATAAAGGTAAATATATGCTGAGTTTTGATCCGGATAAAATTGATATCCCTGAAGGGAATTTTATTGGCGGCGAATACCTCAAAATGAAAGAGGGCAGTCTCGCGGTCAATCGTCCTTCAGATGGCAAAACTTATGCCTCACTGTCAGAAGCCGGAATTAATGACGTCGATGATGCGGTGAATATTGCGGAAAACGCCCGTCAGGAAAGTGGCTGGTCTGCCTGTTCTCCGCGTGAACGCGGGGCGGTGATGCGCCGCTGGGCCGATCTGATTGAGCAGGACAGCGACTATTTAGGGCGGCTCGAAGCGGCAGGCTCCACCCGACCGGTGACGGAGGTGATGCAGCATGAAATTCCGTTTACGGCGGCGGCTATCCGTTTCTACGGTGAATGTGCCGACAAATACAGTGGCGACCTGCTGCCGACCGCCAGCCACAGCCTTGGCATGGTGATCCCTGAGCCTTACGGGGTGGTCGGGGCGATCACCCCCTGGAACTTTCCGCTATCAATGGCCTCCTGGAAATGCGGGCCGGCCCTGGCGGCGGGCAACGCCGTGGTACTGAAACCGTCTGAACTGACCCCTTTTTCGACCGCACGCATGGCAGAACTGGCGGTCAGGGCAGGGTTACCGGCCGGGGTGCTGAATATCGTCCAGGGCCGCGGTCAGCTCACCGGCAGTGCACTGGTGAAGCATCCGCTGGTCAGGAAAGTCTCCTTCACCGGGTCAACCGCCACAGGCGCCGGAATAATGAGCGATGCGGCGGTCCATGGTATGAAACCCGTTACCCTCGAACTCGGCGGTAAAAGTCCGCAACTGGTGTTCGATGATGCCGGTGACCCGCAAGCCATCGCCTTACGTATCTTCCGCGGCTTTACCGCCAACGGCGGCCAGGCCTGCGTTGCCGGGACCCGGCTGGTCATTCAGCGCGGCATCGCCCCGGCGGTGACGGAACATCTTATCAGGCTGTGCAGTCAGGTGACGCCGGGCAATACCTGGCTTGAAAGCAGCCGCTACTCCCCGCTAATCGATCACCGTCAGGGCGAAAAAGTCGCCGGGATTGTGGCGCTTGCCCGTGAGCAGGGGGCCGAAGTGTTGACCGGGGGTGAACGTTTTGCAGGTACCGGCGAAGGCTGGTTTTACCGGCCGACGTTGCTCAGCGGGGTCAGTCGCGAGAATTGTGCGGTGCGCGAAGAAATCTTCGGCCCGGTGCTCACTCTCCAGTTATTTGACGATGAAGAAGAGGGGCTTGCGCTGTGCCGGCATGAGACCTATGGCCTCTGTGCCGGAGTACATACCTCAACGCTGGCGGTCGCGCTGCGCGCCATAAAGTCACTGGATGCCGGCACCGTGTGGGTCAATCGCTACGGCCGGAGCGGAGACTTTATTATTCCGACCGGCGGTTTTATGGGGTCAGGGATAGGTAAGGACCTGGGTAAGCAGGCTTTCCAGGCCTGTCAGCGGCAAAAAAGCGTTTTAATCGATTTCTAACTCACTACCTCAAGCAGGAGAATATCATGGGCGTTTTCAAACCTAAATTTATCACGTTTGATTGTTATGGCACGCTGATTAATTTCGATATGGCGGGGGCCGCCTCGCGGCGTTTCGCCGACCGTGTACCCGCGGATGTGATGCCTGCCTTTATCCGCGATTTCTCCTCCTACCGGTTGGATGAAGTTCTCGGGGCGTGGAAGCCCTACTACGACGTGGTCAGCCAGGCCCTGCAGCGTGCCTGCAGGAAGTGGGGAGTCGACTGGCAACCGGCAGATACCGATTACATCTACAGCGACTGTGCTACCTGGGGGCCGCATCCGGATGTGCCGGAAGGGTTGGCTGTACTGGCGAAAGAATTTCCGTTAGTCCTGCTGACCAACTCCATGAAAGACCTGATCCCGCACCATATTCCGCGGCTGGGCGCACCTATCCATATGGCGATCACCGCGGAAGAGACCGGTGCCTATAAGCCGCATATGCAGGGCTTTGAATACATGCTGAATAAACTGGGCTGTGGTCCGGAAGAGATCCTGCATGTCTCCTCCAGCTTACGTTACGACCTGATGACGGCGGATGACCTGGGGATCACCCACAAAGTCTTTGTAAACCGCGGACATGAGCCAGGTAACCCGGGCTACCGTTACACAGAAATCAATGGCATCAACGAACTGCCTGCGGTTGTTGGCATGTAACCCGGGAGCAGACTGATGAAACTGGAATCTTTCTGGCAGGCCAATGCCCCGGTGTTTAAGGGGGCAGCACAAACGCCATTACCTGAACGGGCAGATGTCGTGATCATCGGCGGAGGATTCAGCGGGATCTCTGCGGCCCGCAGTCTGGCTAAGCAGGGGATTGATGTCGTGGTTCTGGAAAAAAACGGCATTATGAGCGAAGCCTCGGCCAGAAACGGGGGCCATTGCAACAGTGGCATTGCCAAAAGCTTCGCCGACCTGGTGGCCAGAAAAGGACTGGAAAAAGCCTCTGAAATGTACCGCGCCTACGATTCTGCGGTGAATTATGTCAGCGGGATCGTCAAAGAGGAAGACATTGCCTGTGACTTCCGGTTCTGCGGAAAACTCAAGCTGGCCAGTAAACCGGCCCATTTCGACGGATTGCGGGCAGCCTGTGAGCTGATGCGTAAAACGGTGGACCCGGAGGTCGAGCTTATCTCCGCGGCAGACATTGGCCGAGAAATTGACAGTCAGGCCTTCCACGGTGGATTACTGCAACAGCGCGGTGCCAGTATGCATATGGGGAAATTCGGGGTCGGTCTGGCAGAGGCCGCGGTACGCCACGGTGCCCGTATTTATGAACATCACGCGGTCACGGCGATGACCCGCCTCTCCGGTCAGCGCCACCGGATATCTACCGCCAAAGGGGACATCATCGCCGATAAAGTCTTACTGGCGACCGGTTGTTCATCTGACGGGCCTTTCCCCTGGGTTCAGCGGCGCATTGTACCGGTGGGTAGTTTTATTATCGTGACCGCACCGCTGGCCCCGGATCTGTTGCACCGGTTACTGCCTCATGACCGAACCTACGTTAACTCAATGAATATCGGTAATTATTTCCGTACCACTGCCGATCACCGGCTGGTATTCGGCGGCCGGGCACGTTTTGCCATCAGCAATCCTGCCTCAGACAGCCGTAGCGGAGAAATACTGCGCAGTGCCATGGGCAAGGTCTTTCCGGCACTGGCCTCTGCACCGGTGGATTACTGCTGGGGAGGGATGGTGGATATGAGTGCCGACAGGCTGCCCCATGCCGGAGAAGAAAATGGCGTGTATTACACCATGGGGTACAGCGGTCACGGTACCCAGATGTCGGTATGGATGGGGAATGTCATGGCAGACCTTATCAGTGGCCGGGCAGACAACAACCCCTGGAATGATAAACCCTGGGCACCGGTGCCTGGCTATTTCGGCAAGCCCTGGTTTCTGCCACTGACCGGGTTGTATTACAAAGCGAAAGATCGCCTGTTCTAACTGAATCGTTCCAATTGCGGAGAGCGTCGATGAGCAAAGATGATAAAGATTTTCCGAACCAGCACACGTTAACCCGTTCCCTGAACCGGGGATCCCTTTCCCGGCGTGACCTGATTAAGCTCCTCTCTGTCGGGGCCGTGATCGGCAGCGGCCTGCCCGGTTTCTCTGCCAGTGTCCTGGCCGCGGAAGTGCCGGTAAAAGGCGGAAAAATGCGGGCGGCTATGTCGAACTCGTCAGCCACCGATACCCTGGACCCGGCAAAAGCCAACAACAGCGCAGACTATACCCGCCAGTATATGTTCTATAACGGGTTAACCGAAATTAACCAGACATTAGTCGCCACCCCAGCACTGGCGACCGCACTGCAGTCGGATGACGGCATCCGCTGGCAGATCACGCTCCGCAAAGGGGTCACCTTCCATAACGGTAAAAGCCTGACGGCTGACGATGTTGTCTGGTCTTTGTCCCGGCATAAGGATCCTTCCGTCGCCTCCAGTGTGTTTAGCCTGGCGCAACAGTTTAAAACGCTGACCGCCGTCAGCCCGCAGCAGGTCGAGATTGTTCTGCAGGGGCCGAATTTTGACCTGCCGCTGATGCTGGCGATGCCTGCGTTCCTGATTGTGCCGGCAGACACCACCGATTTTAACAAAGGGATCGGCACCGGGCCGTTTGTCTGTCAGGCCTTCGTCCCCGGGTTGCATACCCTCGGAAAACGTAACACCGCTTACTGGAAGCCCGGACTGCCTCATCTTGACGACATTGAACTGCTGGGCGTCCCGGATCAGGCCGCCCGCGTTAACGGACTGATGTCCGGTGATTTACATATCTGCTCGGCGATCAGCCCGGATTATGCGCAGCGGTTAAAAAACAGTGGCGGGCAGTTTGGCGTTCTGGAAAGTAAATCGGGAATGTATACCGACCTGATTATCCGCACAGATATCACCCCGGGCAAAAATGAAGATTTCGTGATGGCGATGAAATATCTCCAGCCCCGGGAGATGATGGTCAATACCGCGTTACTGGGCTACGGCACCCCCGGCAATGATACCCCGGTGCCCCCCTGGCATCCGCTGTACAATGCGGATCTCAAACCCCGGCCGATCGATACCGATAAAGCCCGTTTCTATCTGAAGAAAGCAGGGATGAGCGGAGCCAGTGTTGAAGTGGTCACCGCACCGACCCTGGACGCCGCCGAGGAAGGGGCGCTGATGATGCAGAATATTGCCCGTAACGCCGGGCTGAATATTAATGTGCGCCGTGTTCCTTATGAAGGCTACTGGTCGACACACTGGATGAAAGATCCTATCGGGTACGGATCGGTTAATCCACGGCCGACGGTCGACCTGTTGTTTTCTCAGTTCTATCTCTCCACGGCGGCAAACAACGAATCAAAATGGCATAACCCGCAGTTTGATCAGCTGGTGGTGGCCGCGCGCGGCGTTCGTGATGAGGCTAAACGCAAACAGATGTACGGGGACATGCAGACGCTGATCTACAACCATTGCGGCACACTGGTGCCTGTTTTTGTCAGCTCGCTGGATGGTTACAGCCACCGGGTGAAAGGGCTGGCGTCCAGCCCGTCAGGCATGATGATGGGGTACCGTTTCCACGAAAATGTGTGGCTGACCGCCTGATTAACAAGGAGAAGCCCATGAACCGTTTTATGATGTTGCTGATCGCCCGACGGATCGGGTCGGGCATTCTGACGCTGCTCATCGTTTCCATGGTGGTGTTTTTTATCACCAGTTTATTACCCGGTGATGCCGCACAAATGATCCTCGGACAAAATGCGACACCTGAAACGGTGACGGCTTTACGCCACCAGCTGGGGCTGGATCAGCCCTTGCCGGTGCGCTATTACCACTGGTTTACCGGCCTGATACAGGGGAACTTCGGGGTTTCTTACGCCAGCCGGTTACCGGTCTCTGAGCTGATCTCCCCGAGGATCCCGGCCACGCTCGAACTGGCCGCGGTCACGACCCTGGTGTCTGTCCCGCTGGCGCTGTTTATCGGTTTTTCTGCTGCCATGCAGCGTGATAAATGGGTCGATAAGGCTCTGGTGACCTGCACTATGGCTACGGTTGCAGTGCCTGAGTTTCTGATAGCGACCGTCGCGGTAATGGTGTTTGCCGTCAGGCTGCATTGGGTTTCTGCGATGTCATTTGGCAGCCCGAATGTGGATCTGATGAGTTTTATTCAGGCTTACGCACTGCCGGTGCTGACCTTATGTTGTGTACTGACGGCGCAAATGGCCAGAATGACACGTTCGGCGATCATCAGTCAGCTCGACAGCCCCTATGTGGAAATGGCACTGCTCAAAGGCGTGTCACCGGCCCGGGCCGTGCTTCGTCATGCCTTACCCAATGCTGCCGGGGCTATCGCCAATGCCATCTCGCTCAGCCTGTCTTATCTGTTTGGCGGCGTCATCATTATTGAAACGATCTTTAATTACCCCGGACTGGCCAGCCAGTTGGTGGATGCGGTCAGTAACCGGGATCTGCCGGTAGTACAGATTTGCGTCATGCTGTTCGCCGCCTGTTATCTGCTGTTATTGCTGGTCGCGGATATCATCACTATCGCTTTTAACCCGAAGTGGAGGAGCTCATGAGATACCTTTCCACCGCATGGTCTTTTTTTCAGTCGCTCAGGTTTTCCGGAAAGCTGGGGTTACTGATCACGCTGTTCTGGGTAGTGATGGCGATCCTGGGCAGCAAAATCGCCCCGTATCCGGTGAATGATATCGGCAGCGGGCCTCTGTTCAGTGGATTTTCTGCCAGGTTCTGGCTGGGAACCGATTATCTGGGGCGCGATATCCTGACCCGCATCCTGTATGGCAGTCGCTATACGCTCGGGCTTGCCCTGACGGCGGCCGTGCTGGCCAGTGTGGTGGGTACCTTGCTGGCTCTGCTGGCGGCGGTCAGTGGCCGCTGGCTGGAAGAAATTCTCGGGCGAGTCAATGACGCTTTACTGGTTCTGCCCGGCAAAGTCCTGTCACTGATGATTGTCGCCGTTTTTGGTTCGTCGTTGCCGATGCTGATCGTTACGGCGGTATTTACCTACTGGCCCGGTGCCTATCGGATAGCCTTTGCCCTGGCCAGCCAGTTACGGAACATGGACTACGTCAGGGTGTCGCAACTACGCGGAGAAAGCCGGGCCTATATCGCGCTTTTTGAAATTCTGCCGAATATGATCCATCCGATGCTGGCAGATTTTGGCCTCAGATTTATTTATATCGTCCTGCTGCTGAGCGGGCTCAGCTTCCTGGGACTGGGCGTACAGCCCCCCCAGGCTGACTGGGGAACGCTGGTCCGCGAAAACATGCAGGGATTATTTAACGGTTCACCGGCGGTCCTGATGCCGGCGCTGGCGATAGCCAGCCTGACCATCGGGGTTAACCTGTTTATTGACAGTCTGCAAAGTCTGCGTCCGACGACGCTGGCGCTGGCGAAGGAGGAGGTATGACAGTGTCTTTCTATCCTGATAATGCGGTGGTGTCGGTCGATAACCTGCAGGTCTGTGCCATCAATCACGGAGTGGAAACTGAGCTGGTTAGCGGTATCAGTTTCTCGGTCAGAAAAGGGGAAGTGCTGGCATTGATTGGTGAGTCCGGGTCGGGAAAAACGACTATCGCAATGGCGCTGATGGGCTATGCCCGTCAAGGTTGCCGGGTGACCGCGGGGAAAGTCCAGGTCGCCGGCAGCGATGTTAGTGCGCTGTCGCCGGCACAGTTGCGGGCATTTCGCGGGGATAACGTCGCTTATATCGCGCAAAGCGCCGCCGCGTCGTTCAACCCGGGCATGAAAATTATCGATCAGGTCACCGAACCGGTACTGATCCACGGAAAAATGAGTAAAGCACAAGCGCGGGAAAAAGCGATCGGCCTGTTCAAAGAACTGGCCTTGCCGGACCCGGAGACTATCGGTCAGCGCTATCCGCACCAGGTGTCCGGCGGGCAGTTACAGCGTTTAATGACGGCTATGGCTTTGATGGCAGACCCGCAGGTCATTATTCTCGATGAGCCGACCACCGCACTGGACGTGACCACCCAGGTGGAAGTCCTGAAACTGTTTCGTAAGATTGTCTCAACACGCAAAATGACGGCCATTTATGTCAGCCATGACCTCGCGGTTGTCGCGCAGATGGCAGACCAGATTATGGTTTTGCAACGCGGAAAAATCGTCGAATACGGCCCGGCCGCGCAACTGCTCAGCCACGCCCGCCAGCCTTATACGCTCCAGCTCATGGACGCGGCACGCCAGGTGATGCGGCCCGGCGGCTGGAGCAGGGATCATGGAGATGTGCATCCGTTACTGGAAGTGCGTGATTTGTGTGCCGGTTACGGGCCACGTAATAGCGAAGGCATCCCGAAAATCCGCATCAGTGAGAATATTCAGCTCAGGCTGTGGAAAGGTCAGGCCGTGGGGATCATCGGCGAATCCGGGTCCGGTAAAACAACGCTGGCACAGGCCATCGCCGGCATCAATCCGGCCTGGTCGGGGCATTTACTTTTTAATCATCATTATATTTCCCGTGACCTCGGACAGCGCAGTGTCCGGGAATTACAGCAAATACAGTATGTTTTTCAGATGGCGGACACGGCACTGAATCCGGCACACACTGTGGCCGCGATCCTCAGTCGTCCGTTGCAGTACTTTTTTAAGCTGCGCGGAGCCGCGCTGGAACAGCGGATTTCAGAATTACTGGATCTGGTCAGGTTACCGGACACCGTTCGCCATCGTAAACCTGCCTCATTGTCCGGCGGTCAGAAACAACGGGTCAATCTTGCCCGCGCACTGGCCGCCAACCCGGAAATTATCATCTGCGATGAAGTGACGTCAGCGCTGGATACCGTGGTCGCGGCGGCGATCCTGGACCTGATAGCCGACCTCAGACGCCGGTTTAATCTTTCGGTGTTGTTTATCAGCCATGATATGCATGCCATCCGGGCTGTGTGCGATGACATTGTAGTGATGCAGCAAGGGCGGATTGTGACGCAGATTGCACGTGAGGACTACGCAAAACCGTCGAGTGAACTCTACTTTGAACGGTTAAAACGGGCGGTGCCGGAACTGCGCCAGGGCTGGCTGGATGAACATCAGGATGTCGTTAAAACCGGTGTCACTGCTTAACAGAGGATAATTTTTTTATGCCGGCATTGATAAGATATGTACAGGACAGCCCCCATTTCCCGGATGCCGCCGATGTGGTGATTATCGGGGCCGGGCTCTCCGGTTCGGCCGCGGCCTGGGAATTAACCCGCAAGGGACTCAGGGTGGTGATTATCGAAAAAGGGCTGGTCGGTGCGGAACAATCCAGCCGTAACTGGGGCTGGTGTCGCCAGCAGAATCGTGATGAACGGGAATTACCGTTGATTATTCACGCCTTGCAGCGCTGGCAGGAACTGAATGAAGAAACCGGCGAAGAACTCGGCTTTCGCCGATCCGGGCTGGTGTACGCCACCCGCGACCCGGCGGAAATTGCAGCCTGGGAAAACTGGGGGAAAATGGCCCGCCATTATGATGTCCGCAGTCACATCCTCAATGCTGCCGGGGCAAAAGCCCTGACCCCGGGCAGTACCACCGACTGGCTGGGGGGTGTCCATTCACCCGATGATGGCTATGCAGACCCGTCGCAGGCCGCCCCGGGGCTGGTGGCGGCGGCACAGCGGCAGGGCGCTTTGGTGTTTCAGCAATGTGCGGTACGCGGTCTGGATATTTCTGCCGGCAAAGTCAGCGGTGTGATCACCGAGCGGGGACTGATCAAAACCTCCGGGGTGATCTGTGCCGCCGGGGTCTGGACCTCCCTGTTTTGCCGCCGGCATGGTCTCGAATTGCCTCTGGGAAATGTGATCGGCACAGCCTTTCGTACCCATCCCATCGACCAGGTGGTGACCGCGCCGTTTTATACCGGCAGTTTTGCCTGCCGCCCGCAGGCCGATGGTGGTTATACCGTTTCTGTCTCCGGAAAAGGGCGGCTGGAACCGGGCTTCCAGGGGCTGAAATACAGCCGGCATTTTTATCAGACGTTCCGCGCACGTCGTAAAAATTTAACCGTCGCGCCGGGGCTGTCCGCGTTTATCCGTGGCCCGGAAACCCTGGCACGCTGGTCGATGGACGGCGTTTCACCGTTTGAAAAGGTCAGGATCCTGGATCCGCAAGCCGACCACGACATGGTCAGGCAGGGGCTTGCAGCGATGGTAAAAGAATTTCCTGCCTTACAGGGGCTGCGTGTGTCACAGTCCTGGGGCGGGATGATAGACAGTACCCCGGATGCTATCCCGGTGATCTCAACTGTCCGGCAGATCCCGGGGCTGGTACTTTCCGCCGGGTACAGTGGTCACGGGTTCGGGATCGGCCCGGGCGCGGGCCGTCTGGCGGCCGATTTAGTGACCGGGGATACCCCGATTGTTGACCCCGCACCTTATCGCTACGCACGTCTGGTTGATGGCAGTGATCTTGATGCACCTGGAATGATGTAAGGAGAAAGAATGAGCATTGTATTGCGTCAGATGAATGAAAACGATACGGAAACCGGCTACCAACTCAGTCAGCAGGTGAAATGGCCACACCGCCGGGAAGACTGGCTGCAGGCGTACCGGTTGGGGGAAGGGCTGGTGGCCACAGAGGCCGGTAAAACGGTCGGCTGTGCCCTGATCTGGCACTGGGGGGGATCTCATACCCTTGGGCTGGTGATTGTCGACCCTCAGTGTCAGGGACGCGGCATCGGTAAACTATTAATGGAAGGGCTGCTGGAAAAAGCGCCGGAGGGCATGGTCCGGTTACATGCTACCGAAATGGGCAAAGGTCTGTACGAAAAATACGGGTTCAGGCAGCAGTCCCCCATGCATCAGCATCAGTCAGCGTCTCTGCCGCCTTTCCCGGCCGCGGAACCTGCACCCGGTCAGCGGTTACGGGCAGCCACCACCGATGACTTACCCCGTCTGATTGACTATGACTACAGTGCTCACGGATTACGGCGGGCAGCCCTGTATGAAGATTTAGCCGGGTCAGCAGAGTTTATCACCGTGCTGGAGACCGGAGATGAGATCACAGGCTTTGCTGTTGTCAGAAAGTTTGGCCGGGGTTACGTGGTCGGGCCATTACTGGCTCGTGACGAAGCCGCCGCCAGAACCCTGTTCTGTGACTGTGCCGCCAGATTACAGGATGAATTTGTGCGTATCGACACGCAGGGCGAATGGCCGTTCTCCGTCTGGCTGAAAGCTCAGGGTATGCCGGTGGTGGATGCCCCGGTGATGATGGTCCGTGGCACCCCCTGGCAGAAGCGTCCGGAGGCATTTCTCGACTTTGGTCTGTTTTCACAGGCGTTGGGCTAATGAGTATTGTCTATGATTCCGATCAGCATCGCGGCCTGATCTGGCAAGCGTGGCTTGCAGAGCACGCGCCGGATCTGCCGTTTTATCTGTGGCCTGAAACCGGCGACCCGCAACAGGTTAACTATCTGGTGACCTGGTCGGTGCCGGACAACCTGAGCGAGTGTTTCCCGAACCTGAAAGTGATTTTCTCGGTGGGCGCGGGGGCGGATCAGTTTGATTATTCCCGTCTGCCGCCGGGCGTGCGCGTCGTCAGGATGATTGAACCCGGCATTGCACAGAGCATGACGGCGTACATCACTTTTTCGGTACTGGCGCTGCACCGTGAGATACCGATGTATCTCCGCCAGCAGCAAAAAAGAGAATGGAAAAAAGGGCGGATCCTTCCGACAGAAACCCGCCGGGTCGGGATTATGGGGCTGGGGACGCTGGGGGAGGCCGCCGCGCTGCAACTGCTTTCTCTGGGTTTTCGTTGTTCAGGGTGGAGCCGGACGCCGAAGTCGGTCTCCGGGGTGACTTGCTGGTCGGGTGATGAGGAGCTGCAGCCGTTCCTGGCAGAAAGTGACATTCTGGTTTGTCTGTTACCACTGACTTCCCGTACCCGCGGTATTCTGAACCGCGATGTCTTTCAGCAGTTACCCGCGGGGGCCGGCCTTATCCATGCCGGCCGTGGTCAGCAACTAAACCATGACGATTTGCTGACGGCACTGGACAGCGGCCAGCTGAGTCAGGCCATTGTTGATGTGACCGACCCGGAACCCTTACCGGAAGACCACCCTTTCTGGGCGCATCCGTCCCTCTGGTTAACCCCGCATATCGCCAGTGAGACACAGCCGGAAACCTCGGTCAGGGTATTGCTGGAGAATATTCGCTGTCATCAGCGGGGAGCGCCGATAGCAGGTCTGGTGGAACCGGAACGAGGATATTAATGAAATGATCACGGATAAATGGATACAACTGCGGCACAGGCTGCATCAGCACCCTGAAACAGGTTTTAAAGAGTTTCAGACGTCAGAGATTATTGCAGACGAGCTGAACCGCCTGGGGATAGAAGTTCACCGGAATATCGGTAAGACCGGCGTCGTTGGTCTGCTGAAGGGCCGTGACGGGCCGCGGATGATAGGTCTGCGCGCCGATATGGATGCCTTACCAATGAATGACCTGGGGAAACAGCCCTGGGCCAGCCAGCAACCGGGGATTGCCCATGCCTGCGGGCATGACGGTCACACGGTCATGCTGCTGGCCGCCGCGGAAGCCCTGGCGGCGGAACGTGACTTTACCGGTACCGTCTGCTTTATTTTTCAGCCGGCAGAAGAGGGGCTGGCCGGGGCCAGGGCGATGATCGAAGACGCGCTGTTTGAACGATTCCCGTGTGATGCTGTTTACGCTATCCACAACTGGCCGGAATTACCGGCCGGGGAGTTCCGTAGCCGGGCAGGCCCGATCATGGCTGCCGGGGACCGGTTCGATATCACCCTGACCGGGACGGGGGGGCATGCGGCGCAGCCTCATCTGACCCATGATACGTTGCTGGCGGTCAGCGAACTGGTGGTGGCACTGAATACCCTGGTGTCCCGGGCACTGGCACCGTATGAACCGGCGGTATTAACGGTGACCCGCATTCAGGGGGGGCATTCACATAATATGATCCCCTCCGACGCATCCGTCACCGGGACGGTGCGTACTTTCACCCCCGGGGCACAGGACATTATCGAACGGCAGTTACGGCATATGGCGGGTCATATCAGCGCGGCCCACGGGCTGACGGCAGAAGTCAGTTACCACCGGTATTATCCTGCTACCTGCAACAGTGCCCGGGAAACCGGGATTGCTCTGCAGGCCGCTCAGGCCGCGGGCCTGTCCGCACAAACGGCGGAACATCCGGCGCTCACCTCTGAAGACTTCTCCTTTATGCTGCAGCAGAAACCGGGAGCGTATGTCTGGCTGGGTTCCGGCCCCGGTGCGGCCTTACACCAGGCGGAATACGATTTTAATGATGAGGTTATCCCTTACGGCGTGCGCTGGTGGCGTCAGCTGGTCGCACTCGAGCTGGGCGGAGAGTAACGTACCGGCCACGTATTTTCAGGCACAGGGTCTCTGCCGCATGCAGGGCAGCGCAGATTTCTGGGGAGACAGTCTTTTTATCATGTGACTCATCAGTCGCGGGGAAAAGTGTATGAGCGAAGTAATGACGGCCTTTCCGGCCAGTAATGACCACTGGCTTGACGCGCGTAACAGAGAAATCCCCGCCGGACTTGTGACAGTCCATCCGTTGGTTATCGGGAAAGGGCGCGGCGCAGAGGTGTGGGATGTCGAAGGTACCCGTTATCTTGATTTTGCGGGCGGTAGCGGCGGACTGAATATCGGGCATAATCACCCGGCCGTCGTCTCTGCCATCACCCGGCAATTGAACCAATTCACCGGCGACTGCTTCCGCGTGGCTGCCAGCCCCTTGTATATCCGGCTGGCCTGCCGGCTTAATCAACTGGTGGGCGGCGACGAAGCCTTTCAGACGGTGTTCTTCAATACCGGGGCAGACGCGGTGGCACAGGCAGTTAACAGTGCCCGGGCATTTACCGGACGCCCCGGTATTATCACCTTCGAGGGGGCATTTCATCACTCTTCTCTGGCAGACTGCCGGCTGACCGGCCATAGTCCGGTCGGGCAGGCGGACTCAGCACACGGGGCCAGCGACGTTTGCTCACTGCCGTATCCCGACAGCTCGCGTGGGATTTCTGAAGCAGACTGCCGGGCGGCCCTGTGGCACTGTCTGGCAGGCGGAGAGCGTGCGGGGCAGGTCGCTGCCATTCTTCTGGAGCCCATTCAGGGTGAGAGTGGGATCATCCCGGCTCCGGCTTCATTTATGCAGTATCTGCAGCGGATTTGCCGGCAGTACGATATGTTACTGATTTGCGATGAACTGCAGAGTGGCTTCGGCCGCACCGGCGAGATGTTTGCCTATGAACAGTCAGGGGTCATGCCGGATCTGGTGATCACCGGCAACCCGGGTACAGGCTTACCGATGTCGGCAGTCACGGGCCGTCGTGCGGTAATGAATGCCTCCCGGCCGGTCAGTCCTCAGGGGGGGAACGCCTTAGCCTGCGCTGCCGCGCTGGCAGTCCTTGAAGTGCTCGGAGAGGAAGACCTGCTGAACCGCAGTCTGCTACTGGGTGAGCGATTGTCTCAGCGGTTAGTACAAATGCGCGAAAAATATGCCTGCCTGCGGTATGTGCGTGGTCGTGGTCTGATGCTCGCGGTCGAAATTGTCGACCCCGATACGGGTAAACGCGATGCCGCTCTGGCGCAGGCTATCCTGGATGCGGCCTGTATCGAAGGATTATTGCTGGTCCGCTGCGGATTATACCGGAATGTTATCCGGTTTCTGGCACCGCTGGTCACCACAAACGCCCAGCTGGAAGAGGCATTTCATCTGTTCGAACTCGCCCTCGCCCGGGCAACAGGGAGGTTATAACATCATGATTTTCATATTTAAACAGTAGCCCTCCTGCATTAATGCGTGGTATATCAATAGTTACAGACCACGCCTTAAGGACACTCAGGGGACTTTATGAACGGCTTACTGAAACTGGATCGTCTGGATATTGCTATTCTTTCGCACCTGCAAAAAGACGGGCGTATCAGTAATGTTCATCTGGCCGACGCGGTAGGGTTATCCCCCAGTCCCTGCCTGCAACGGGTAAAGCGGCTGGAAGCCGCCGGATTTATTACCGGCTATGAGGCACATATCAATCTGGCGAAAATTACCGAGTCGGTCAGTGTTTTTACCGAAGTCACACTGGCCGGACACCGTCGGGAAGACTTCCGGCGTTTTGAACAGCGTTTAGCACAGGTCAGTGAAATCATGGAATGCCATGTGATCACCGGAGGATACGACTACCTGCTACGCTTTATGACCCGCAGTATTGAGCATTATCAGCAAGTGATTGAGGGATTACTGGATGACGATATTGGTATCGAAAAATACTTCAGCTATATCGTGATCAAATCACCGATACTTAAAAGCAGTATGCCGTTGCAAAATCTGCTGGGACATCAGGAAAGGGCGGGTGACGAGGAAAGCACGGTCGGCCGCTAAACAACCGGACTGACGGAGACCGGCCAGCGACTGACCGGTTTCCGCCAGGTTTCAGGCAATACCGTCCGTGAGAACGACCCGGTATTTTGCCCCTTTCAGACGATGCTGTTTAGCCGCCTGATAAGCCGGGCTGTGATACCAGGCGCGGGCGGCTGCCATATCCGGGAAGCTCAGCAGCACGACCCCCTCTGCCGCGGGGCCTTCCAGACCTTCAGCCTGACCATAGAAGGCCAGAGGGGTTATCGGATGCTCGCCTCGCGCGTCTGCGGCTTTCTGCGCATATATTTCCATCTCGTCCTGATCCAGTGTTTCGTCGCGGATAAAAATAATATAAGCGCTCATGATATTACCCTTTCAGTGCCTGTAGCAGGGCCTGGGCAGTTGCGGCAGAAGACCCCGGGTTCTGGCCGGTGATCAGCAGACCATCGGTCACCACATAAGATCCCCAGTCCGGGCCTTTACTGTAATCAGAGCCGTTTTCTTTCAGCATATCTTCCACCAGGAAAGGCACGATATCCGTCAGTTGCACGGCAGCTTCTTCACTGTTGCTGAACCCGGTCGTCCGCAGACCACGGACCAGAGGTTCGCCGGAGGGTTTTTTGACACCGCGCAGTACGCCCGGGGCATGGCAGACGGCAGCCACCGGACGTCCCTTCGCCAGGGTCTGTTCGATAGCGGTAATGGAGTCTTTATCGGTGGCCAGGTCCCATAACGGGCCATGGCCGCCCGGGTAGAAAATGGCGTCGAACTGGTCGACGTTGACCGATTTAAGCGCAACAGTGTTGGCCAGTTCGTTTTTCGCGGCCTCGTCTTTTTCGAAACGACGGGTCTCATCGGTCTGAAAATCAGGCAGATTACTTTTCGGGTCCAGAGGCGGCTGCCCGCCGAGAGGTGAGGCCAGAGTCAGCTCCGCCCCGGCATCTTTAAAGACATAATAAGGGGCAGCCAGCTCTTCCAGCCAGAATCCCGTTTTTTCGCCAGTGTTACCCAGTGTGTCGTGCGATGTCAGTACAATCAGAATTTTCATTGTTTATCCTTGTAGCGGGTTCAGTCATCGTGTGCAGGTTTAATCATCCGCCAGCCGGATCACCAGCTTACCGAAGTTGTGACCCTGTAACATTCCGCTGAGTGCCCCGGGGGCGTACTCCAGGCCATCGATCACCTGTTCGCGATAATGAATTTTTCCCTGACGGATCCAGTCCGTCATCAGCGTACGGAACGCCGGGAAATGCGGGGCATAGTCATCAAAAATAATAAAACCCTGCAGACGAATACGTTTTTTCAGCAGCGTACCGATAAACGCCGGCAGGCGATCACCCCCGGAGGCCGCACCGGTGTCATTATAATGAGCGACCGTGCCGCACAGGGGAATACGTGCTTTCGGGTTGAGCAGCGGCACGACAGCCTCAAAGACCGCACCGCCAACGTTTTCAAAGTAAATATCAATCCCGTCCGGGCAGGCGGCTTTCAGTTGCTCTGCAAAGCCGGCATCTTTGTGATTCAGGCAAAGATCGAAGCCGGCGTGTTCAACAGCATCCCGGCATTTTTCATCACTGCCGGCCACGCCGACCACACGACAGCCTTTCAGCTTCGCTATCTGACCGACGGTGCTGCCGACAGGGCCTGTCGCCGCCGCAACAACCAGCGTTTCACCGGCGACAGGCTGGCCGATATCGGTCAGTCCCATATACGCGGTGAAACCCGGCATTCCGGTGACACCCAGAGACAGTGACGGCTGCTGCGGATTCGCCCCGAGATTAACCACGCCTTTACCGTCGGACAGGGCATAGTCCTGCCATCCGCCGTAGGCCAGTACCCAGTCATCTTTTTTAAATTCCGGATGCAGGGAGCTGACCACACGACTGATAGTGGCACCGACCATCACATCACCGATAGCGACAGGGGCGGCATAAGAAGGTGCATCACTCATGCGGCCACGCATATAAGGGTCGAGAGACAGATACACCGTACGCAGCAGCATTTGTCCTTCTGCCGGCTCCGGCAGTCCGGCATTTTCGAGGCGGAAGTTTTCCGCCGTCGGAAGCCCGACAGGGCGTGAGGCCAGTACCCAGCGGCGGTTTATGTGAGCTGTTTGTTGCATATCTGTCTCCGGAGATTTAATCAGACCAGTCGTCTGGATATTAAAAAAGGCAGCCGTCATTAGCGGGGAAAGCCGGGATACAGTTAAACAGTTTTCCACCAGGTCTGAAATTAGACCAGTCGTCTAGATAGTAAAAGAAAACTGAGTGACTGATAAGAGCAGCGTCCCTGAAACGCACATATTAATAAATGATTATAGCTGCAATAAGCGTTTTGTCAGGGGCATTGCAGAAGCCAGGGGAGAAAGGCTGCCGGTCATTTTCCCCATCAGACTGGCCCCCAGCCATAATTGATAGAGCGCGCCGGCAAACACCAGGCACCCTTCCGGCGGGGGAACAAAGCTGTTTTCCGCCACCATCCGTTCAAGCTGTACGGCCAGTCGCCGGACTATACGGGTGGTCCCCTGTTCAAGAGCCAGGCGCATCGGCTCGGATAAATCACTGACCTCCGCACCCAGCTTTACCGCCAGACACTGATACCCTTTGGGAATATTGTCTTCGTTTGTGGCGGTCCAGCTCTGCCAGTAGTTCATCATGGCCTGTGCGGCATCCTGTCCGGCGCCGAGCAGCTCCTCCATCGTCTCCAGATAGCGTGTGAAATAGTCTTCCAGCATCAGGGTGCCGAACTCTTCTTTGGAAGCAAAGTAATAGTAAAACGATCCTTTGGGAACGCCGGCAGCGGTCAGGATCTCATTCAGGCCAACGGCGGAAAATCCTTTGCGGCTGAATATGTTCTTAGCGACCTCAACTACCCGCTGGCGATTATCGTTAATTGTATTGGATGATTTCATGGCAGGAGGTACCCCGTCTGAGCAGTGGGCAAATCACCGTCTGCCGGCGGGCAGGCGGTAATGAGAGTGCTCAGTATAAAGAGCGGCCCCGAAATCATCCACCCCCGCGCCGATCCGCCACTGATCCCATCGTCGTCTTTGGCGACCCTGACCGGAATACGATTGTGGTCACTCCTGAGCTATGCGTCACACTTGCGGCATGACTCACTGTTATGAGCTCTGCACTCGTGGCAGCATACGCGGGTTAACAGACGCTTAGCGCTCAGCCCTTCACTCTCAGGAAACTGAGCTGATGAACGGAAGAATATTTCCCCCCAAAGTGAAATGCGAATACGCCGAATGCTCTCCCGATCATGGCATTCGCGTTTTTCAGACCCGTCAGGCAACGGTTTTCCGGCCCATGTCAATGCGAGGCCGGTTTATATAACCTCATGCAGAATGTGCGGGAGCAGGGTATACCCGCGATCACCTTTCGGATGAAAAGGATTTTTATGGCCGAAAATGAAAAAGACAGACCCGGCAAGAGTGATTATTACCGGTATGAAATTATCGGGGAAAGTACACACTTTACCGACGTTCATTGCAGTGAAAAAATTATCCTGTGCCGACGGAAGCCGGTCAGGGGGATTACGCTGACCGTGGGGTTGTTCTTTGATGGCACGGGAAATAACCGAACGAACTCAAATGATCTGCGGCTGGCGTATGCCCACTGCGCCAACCTGGTAGGCGAGGCGCGAGCCGAGGCGTGCGCGAAATATGAAAAGCGGTAAAAAAAGAAGCTGGGAAACGCCAGCTGGCAGGGCGGTCCGACCAATATTTCACGGCTGTTTGACCTTTATCATTGGAACGATGAACTCAAAGGCAGCGAAACAGAGGCGCAGATTAGAGCTTATATCAGTGGCATCGGGACGGCGGACGGGGAAAGCGACTCTATGATGGGGAAAGCGCTGGGAAGCAGCCTTATAAGGCAGTTTGGTGGCGTGGTAACCCGGACCGATGATGCACTTGAGGCACTCACTTCGGCACTGAATGCTTTCATCAATCGTAACCGTGACAACGTAGCGATCATAAAGGTGCAGTTTGATATCTTCGGGTTTAGCCGTGGGGCGGCGGCAGCCCGCCATTTTGCTAACCGGGTGATGAATCAGGATACCGCAATAGCTGCGGCAATTAACAAAGGGTTAGGCGCGACCGGGCATTACGGTAAAGCGGCGGGAGAGGTACGTTTTCTGGGGCTGTTTGATACGGTGGCGGCCATCGGCAGTCTGCTGAACTTCTACGGCCTTAACGGGCGCAGCAATCCCGGGGTGAACCTCGAGCTTCGGCCTTCGGTGGCACAGAAGGTGTTTCAGATAAGCGCGATGCACGAATGCCGGCATAACTTCAGCCTGAACAGCATTGCGGGTATGTGGCCGGAGCTGGCACTGCCGGGAGCGCACTCGGATATCGGAGGGGGCTATAACGCGGGGGAGGATGAAATCTCCCTGCTGACGATGCCGGACTTTGAGGTGATACGCACCAGCGCCGACGAGAGGCAGACGACGGTGTACCGGCAAGCGGAGAAGATGCGCCAGGCGCTGTATTCACTACCGGCACTGAAGTACCTGATGCCGCACGGTGAGGTGGAGACGAAAATGATTTCGTGGCCGCTGGTCAATCATGATAAGGCGCGTGCGTTTGTTTTTGAGAAGAATGTGGGGGCTGCGGTATTTATGACGCGGAAGGCAGTACCGAATGACTGGGAAAAGGTGTGCCTGCGGGTGATGCTGGATGCGGCACAGGACGCCGGGGTTATTTTCGGGGATATTGACCCCGAAAACCCGGACACTGTACTGCCCGCTGAACTGGTTCCCCTATGTGATAAAGCAATAGCGCAGGGGCGGGCGGTACGTCGCGGCGCAGAGCCAAAAGGCTTCACGGCGGAGGAGATGCGGATCATCGGGCATTATCTGCATTGTTCGGCTAACTGGAACATCGACTCGGACCTGGATCTGTGGGTGAATCCATCCACAGGAGAAGTTTTTCTGCGAAACCACTATTCACCGACGGATAAGACTTCTTTTGTCTGGCCGATGGCTCCGGGATTGGGGTGGGTACGGACAGTGTGGCGAATGGATGATCAGCAGCAGTGGGAAGACAGGGTACGGGCGAACGCAAATGCGCTGGAAGGACTTTTCTGAGGAGGCAGGGATGAAACGATTAGCGCTGATAGCGGGGGTACTGGGGATTATGGTGCTGGCCGGCTGCCACGATCGGCGGGCCGGGGTAAAGTCGCTATTAGGAGATGGCGTGGAGCAATGGGGGCAGAAGCTGCCTTACGATCACTGGGAATTCAATTTTATCTACCCCGTCAATCTGCCGGCGCTGGTAACGCTGGTGTACCTGGAGGACGGAGATATCCGGGAAAGCATCTTCCGGCGACCCGACTCGGCCCGGCCGAGTCAGAGCAGCGTGGGGAGGTGGGGCCATAAGATGGGCGGTTTTTTAGCCTACGCTAATATCGGTAAAGCGTTACCGGTCAGGATGACGGTGTGCTGGGACTCGGTGATCGATAAAAAGGAATATGAGACGGAGCTCTGGTTCAGCCGGGAGACCTGGCAGCAGATGCTTACGGCCTATCCTGATACCTATCGCCCAGGGGAAACGTATTACCGGAACAGAATGATTATTGGTCTGCCTCCCGGAGGGAAAGTCAGAGTATGGTTGAAAGACAATAGTAATCCTTCCGTACTTCAGGCTCCCGCGCGGCAGTTTACTCTGACGGGGGAGGATAGGCTGATCTGCAAAGGGATCACAAAGCATCCCAACGGATATGTGTATTACGGAAAGACACCCGACTTCATCAAAGGGAAAAGTTATCCGTATGGCGAGTGGTAGGACATAACCTGCCGGAAGGACTTTTCTGAGGAGACAGGGATGAAACGATTAGCGCTGATGGTGGGTGTTGTACTGGGGGGCATGGTGCTGGCAGGCTGCCATGACCGGCGGGCCGGGGTAAAGTCGCTGTTAGGGGATGGCGTGGATCAGTGGGGGCAGAAACTGCCTTACGATCACTGGGAATTCAATTTTATCTACCCCGTCAATCTGCCGGCGCTGGTAACGCTGGTGTATCTGGAGGACGGCGATATCCGGGAAAGCATCTTCCGGCGACCCGACTCGGCCCAGCCGAGTCAGAGCAGCGTGGGGAGGTGGAGCCATAAGATGGGCGGTTTTTTAGCCTACGCTAATACCGGTAAAGCGTTACCGGTCAGGATGACGGTATGCTGGGACTCGGTGATCGATAAAAAGGCGTATGAGACGGAGATCTGGTTCAGCCGGGAGACATGGCAGCAGATGCTTGCGGCCTATCCTGATACCTATCGTCCGGGGGAAACGTATTACCGTAACAGAATGATTATTGGTCTGCCTCCCGGAGGGAAAGTCAGAGTATGGTTGAAAGACAATAGTAATCCTTCCGTACTTCAGGCTCCCGCCCGGCAGTTTACTCTGACGGGGGATGATAGGCTGATCTGTAAGCACGTTCCCGACCGGATTAATTTTAAGTCTATCGATGTTAACGGTTACGATCCCTTTATCCGTGATTTTATCAAAGGGAAAAGTTATCCGTATGGCGAATGGTAGGACATAACCTGCCGGAAGGACTTTCTGAGGAGGCAGGGATGAAACGATTAGTACTGATGGCGGGTGTACTGGGAGCTATGGTGCTGGCCGGCTGCCATGATCGGCGGGCCGGGGTAAAGTCGCTGTTAGGGGACGGCGTGGAGCAGTGGGGGCAGAAGCTGCCTTACGATCACTGGCAGTTTAATTTTATCTACCCCGTCAACCTGCCGGCGCTGGTGACGATGGTGTATCTGGAAGACGGAGATATCCGGGAAAGCATTCTCCGGCGACCCGACTCGGCCGGGCAGAGTCAGAGCAGCGTAGGGAGATGGGGCCAGCGGGTGGGAGGTCTTTTAGCCTACGCTAATATCGGTAAAGCGTTACCGGTCAGGATGACGGTGTGCTGGGACTCGGTGATCGATAAAAAGGCGTATGAGACGGAGATCTGGTTCAGCCGGGAAACATGGCAGCAGATGCTTGCGACCTATCCTGATACCTATCGTCCGGGGGAAACGTATTACCGTAACAGAATGGCGATTGGTCTGGCGCCGGGCGGAACCGTGCGGGTCTGGCTTGAGGACAACGGTAATCCTTCCGTACTTCAGGCTCCCGCGCGGCAGTTTACTCTGAGGGGGGATGATAGGCTGATCTGTAAGCACGTTCCCGACCGGATTAATTTTAAGTCTATCGATGTTAACGGTTACGATCCCTTCATCCGTGATTTTATCAAAGGGAAAAACTATCCGTATGGCGAATGGTAGGACATAACCCACCGGAAGGACTTTCTGAGGAGACAGGGATGAAGCGATTCGCGCTGATAGCGGGTGTTGTACTGGGGATTATGGTGCTTACCGGCTGCCATGATCGGCGGGCCGGGGTAAAGTCGCTGTTAGGTGACGGCGTGGAGCAGTGGGGGCAGAAGCTGCCTTACGATCACTGGGAATTCAATTTTATCTACCCCGTCAATCTGCCGGCGCTGGTAACGATGGTGTACCTGGAGGACGGCGATATCCGGGAAAGCATCTTCCGGCGACCCGACTCGGCCCGGCCGAGTCAGAGCAGCGTGGGGAGGTGGGGCCATAAGATGGGCGGTTTTTTAGCCTACGCTAATATTGCTAAGGCGTTACCGGTCAGGATGACGGTGTGCTGGGACTCGGTGATCGATAAAAAGGAATATGAGACGGAGCTCTGGTTCAGCCGGGAGACATGGCAGCAGATGCTTACGGCCTATCCTGATACCTATCGTCCGGGAAAAACGTATTACCGTAACAGAATGATTATTGGTCTGCCTCCCGGAGGGAAAGTCAGAGTATGGTTGAAAGATAATCGTAATCCTTCCGTACTTCAGGCTCCCGCGCGGCAGTTTACTCTGACGGGGGAGGATAGGCTGATCTGCAAAGGGATCACAAAGCATCCCAACGGATACGTGTATTACGGAAAGACCCCCGACTTCATCAAAGGGAAAAGTTATCCGTATGGCGAGTGGTAGGACATAACCTGCCGGAAGGACTTTCTGAGGAGACAGGGATGAAACGATTAGCGCTGATGGTGGGTGTTGTACTGGGGGGCATGGTGCTGGCAGGCTGCCATGATCGGCGGGCCGGGGTAAAGTCGCTGTTAGGGGATGGCGTGGAGCACTGGGGGCAGAAGCTGCCTTACGATCACTGGCAGTTTAATTTTGTCTACCCCGTCAATCTGCCGGCGCTGGTAACGATGGTGTACCTGGAGGACGGAGATATCCGGGAAAGCATCTTCCGGCGACCGGATCCGACCGGGGCCAGTCAGAGCAGCGTGGGGAGGTGGGGTCAGCGGGTGGGAGGTCTTTTAGCCTACGCTAATATCGGTAAAGCGTTACCGGTCAGGATGACGGTGTGCTGGGACTCGGTGATCGATAAAAAGGAATATGAGACGGAGCTCTGGTTCAGCCGGGAGACATGGCAGCAGATGCTTGCGACCTATCCTGATACCTATCGTCCGGGGGAAACGTATTACCGTAACAGAATGGCGATTGGTCTGGCTCCGGGCGGAACCGTGCGGGTCTGGCTTGAGGACAACGGTAATCCTTCCGTACTTCAGGCTCCCGCCCGGCAGTTTACTCTGACGGGGGATGATAGGCTGATCTGTAAAGGTATCACAAAGCATCCCAACGGATACGTGTATTACGGAAAGACACCCGACTTCATCAAAGGGAAAAGTTATCCGTATGGCGAGTGGTAGGACATAACCCGCCGGAAGGACTTTTCTGAGGAGGCAGGGATGAAACGATTAGCGCTGATGGCGGGTGTTGTACTGGGGGGCATGGTGCTTACCGGCTGCCATGATCGGCGGGCCGGGGTAAAGTCCCTGTTAGGGGACGGCGTGGAGCAGTGGGGGCAGAAGCTGCCTTACGATCACTGGCAGTTTAACATTTTCTACCCCGTCAATCTGCCGGCGCTGGTAACGATGGTGTATCTGGAGGACGGAGATATCCGGGAAAGTATCTTCAGGCGGCTGGATCCGACCGAACCCAGTCAGAGCAGCGTGGGAAGGTGGAGCCAGCGGGTAGGCGGTTTTTCGGCCAATTTTAATATTGCTAAGGCGCTGCCGGTCAGGATGACGGTGTGCTGGGACTCAGTGATCGATAAAAAGGAATATGAAACGGAGATCTGGTTCAGCCGGGAAACATGGCAGCAGATGCTTGCGACCTATCCTGATACCTATCGTCCGGGGGAAACGTATTACCGGGATAATATGATTATCGGACTGGCACCGGGCGGAACCGTGCGCGTCTGGCTTGAGGACAACGGGGATCCTGTAGTACTTCAGGCTCCCGCGCGGCAGTTCACTCTGACGGGGGAGGATAGGCTGATCTGCAAAGGGATCACAAAGCATCCCAACGGATATGTGTATTACGGAAAAACACCTGACTTTATCAAAGGGAAAAGTTATCCGTATGGCGAGTGGTAGGACATAACCCGCCGGAAGGACTTTCTGAGGAGACAGGGATGAAGCGATTAGCGCTGATAGCGGGTGTTGTACTGGGGGGCATGGTGCTTACCGGCTGCCATGATCGGCGGGCCGGGGTAAAGTCGCTGTTAGGTGACGGCGTGGAGCAGTGGGGGCAGAAGCTGCCTTACGATCACTGGCAGTTTAACATTTTCTACCCCGTCAACCTGCCGGCGCTGGTGACGCTGGTGTATCTGGAGGATGGTGATATCCGGGAAAGTATCTTCCGGCGACCCGACTCGGCCCGGCCGAGTCAGAGCAGCGTGGGGAGATGGAGTCAGCGGGTAGGCGGTTTTTCGGCCTACGCTAATATCGGTAAAGCGTTACCGGTCAGGATGACGGTGTGCTGGGACTCGGCGATCGATAAAAAGGCGTATGAGACGGAGATCTGGTTCAGCCGGGAGACATGGCAGCAGATGCTTACGGCCTATCCTGATACCTATCGTCCGGGGGAAACGTATTACCGGGATAATATGATTATCGGACTGGCACCGGGCGGAACCGTGCGGGTCTGGCTTGAGGACAATGGGGATCCTGTAGTACTTCAGGCACCCGCGCGGCAGTTTACTCTGACGGGGGATGATCGGCTGATCTGTAAGCACGTTCCCGACCGGATTAATTTTAAGTCTATCGATGCTAACGGTTACGATCCCTTTATCCGTGATTTTATCAAAGGGAAAAGTTATCCGTATGGCGAGTGGTAAGGCATAACCCGCCGGAAGGACTTTCTGAGGAGACAGGGATGAAGCGATTCGCGCTGATAGCGGGTGTTGTACTGGGGGGCATGGTGCTGGCAGGCTGCCATGACCGGCGGGCCGGGGTAAAGTCGCTGTTAGGTGACGGCGTGGAGCAATGGGGGCAGAAACTACCTTACGATCACTGGGAATTCAATTTTGTCTACCCCGTCAATCTGCCGGCGCTGGTAACGATGGTGTACCTGGAAGACGGAGATATCCGGGAAAGCATTCTCCGGCGACCCGACTCGGCCGAGCCGAGTCAGAGCAGCGTAGGGAGGTGGGGCCATAAGATGGGCGGTTTTTTAGCCTACGCTAATACCGGTAAAGCGTTACCGGTCAGGATGACGGTATGCTGGGACTCGGTGATCGATAAAAAGGAATATGAGACGGAGCTCTGGTTCAGCCGGGAGACATGGCAGCAGATGCTTACGGCCTATCCTGATACCTATCGTCCGGGAAAAACGTATTACCGGAACAGAATGATTATTGGTCTGCCTCCCGGAGGGAAAGTCAGAGTATGGTTGAAAGATAATCGTAATCCCTCCGTACTTCAGGCTCCCGCGCGGCAGTTCACTCTGACGGGGGATGATAGGCTGATCTGCAAAGGGATCACAAAGCATCCCAACGGATATGTGTATTACGGAAAGACACCCGACTTCATCAAAGGGAAAAGTTATCCGTATGGCGAGTGGTAGGACATAACGCGCCGGGCCGGGGTAAAGTCGCTGTCAGGGGGGCGGCGTGGAGCCAGCAGGCAGGTGGTTTTTTGGCCAAATAACCTCAGAAACCTGAGGTAATCCTGTCAGCGTTCCCGCGCCGGCATCATTCTGGTTGGAAAATATATACCATTATCTCTTAAAGACTCAGAGACTTTTATGGCAGAAAATGACTGAGGGCACCGTTTACGGTGCCTTAATGTGCACACTAACCGGGCGCTAACTCATTGCCTGCGAACGGGTTTCCGGGCGATAAATCCCGCCAGACTTACCCCCATTACTGATAAAACAGCCAGGGCGCTCGCCGGAGCCAGCACAACCCAATATGCGCGTTCAAGATAAGACATACCTTCTGCAAGCACTCTGCCCCATTCAGGCGCAGGGGGGGAAGCCCCCAGACCGAGGAATCCCAGTGAAGCTAATGCCAGTGCGATGCCGGGTAACCGTAACATTGCATGGCGGAAAAGAGGTCCGATAAGGGCAGGAAAAACATAAACAATATTTTGACGCAATCCGCCAACCCCTAAAACGGGCAACATACTGATGTACGATCTGGCCCGGATCTCTGATGCTAGTGCGGCAGTATGTGTCGCCAAAGGTGCCCAGCCGACAGCCGCTATCGCAATAGCCGCGCCCGCACTGCCGGTACCACTGACGGAGACGACAAGCAGGGCTGCAATAACAGGCGGTAATGCATTCGCAATCTCGGTCGGTCCGACAAATACACGCGGAAAAAGGCCTATCACTAAACCCGGAACCAGACAAACGAGCGAAACAATCAGTGCCAGAATGCAGGTATGCACCGTCCCGTGTGCAACTCTCGCCAGTAAATCGCGCCCCATGGCATCGGCACCGAACGGCAGTGAAGAGGAAGGTGGTGCCAGGCGCAGAAAATCAGACGCGTAGGGATCCCGGGGTAAGCCTGTCAGCAGAAGTACCGCCAGCGCGACGGCACAGACCACCGGCAGCACAATTAACCTCCGGCGGTGATTGTTTTCCGGTTCATTTGTGACCGGCAGAGATGACGTCAGTAATGCCCGACCCAGAATGAGGTATCTGATCCCCGTTGCCAGAATGCCGGATATAAATGCCATTATCAGCAGGAAGAGAATGCCGGTTTGCAGTGCGGGAAGATCCTGTGCAACAACCGCTCCAAGCGTGGCTCTGCCCAGCCCGGGGATGGCAAACACCTTCTCGACCGCCACGGCGCTCCCCGTGAGTGATACCAGAATAAGGCCGATGAGCGGCATTACCGTAGATAAGGTTCGCCTGAGTACCGCACAAAGAATATGCCAGCGCGAAATCCCGGAGACGATCCAGGTAATCACCCAGTTTTCGCTGAACGTCGCGGCTAACGCATCCGAAAATATCCGGCCCAGATATCCCCCCGCAGGGATCCCCATGGCCAGCGCGGGCAATACAGCATAGTGCATACCGTTCCAGCCATAAGGAGGAAACCACTCTAGCCAGACCGCGCCGACAACCAGTAAAAAGGAGGCCAGAAGAAAGTCGGGTAATGACGTCAATATGGATGCGAAGAGTCCTGTCGAACGGTATGGCCGGCCCTGAAGTCCGCGCCGGAACGTCGGCAGACAAATCATTGCTGCCAGCATCAGGGCCACCGCAGCAGACATCATCATCAGCGTCAGCGATACCTGGGCTGCCTGCACCATTCCGGGCAGTACCGGACGTCCCGAAATCCAGGAGTTCCCGGTATCGCCCTGCAGAAGACCACTAAGCCAGTTAATGAGCAAGCGGACAGGGCCCTGGTCAAGCCCCAGTGACTGACGGATCGCTGTCAGAGCTTCCGGCGTCGCTTCCTGTTCGGCAGAACGGGCACGCAGTAGTGCCATCGCCGGGTCGGTACCTGAAAGCCACGGTAGCATCCCGATCAGTACAATGATGCCTGTTAACGTCATAAGCCGCGACACTAACGCCATCAGTAAGCCATGTGGCAGGTAGCTCGCCCGTTGAATTCCGGCGCAGGTTCTGCAGTACAGCGATCTTCTCATCGTTAATAGCCTCAATTACAGCGCGATAGTATTCTGGTCGCCGGAGACTAACTGCGTCTTGCCGTCGATGAGCGTACGTTCGCGAGGGTCGCGTTGCACATTTTTCAGTACCGCGCTTTCCCCCTGAATAACCCGCTCATGCAGCATCGGAATGGCGGCATCACTGGCCAGGATAAGATTTTCGGCCTCCATAATGGCCTGGCGACGGGCCTCTCCGGCAGGTATTTCACCGGCTTTGATTAACGCAGCATCAATTTCAGGGCGGCATAACTGAGAAATATTGAATGAACCTTCGCAGGAAAAGTCGCTGTACATATAGGCGACCGGGTCACCGGAATCAAGGACGGTTTCCCTGGAAAGAATAAACGCATCGAACTTTCCAGCCAGCGCGTCCGCTTCAATCTGAGCATACTCACGAACCACTTGTTTCACGGTAAAGCCGGCAGCGGTGAGTTGTTGTGCGAGGTAGACCGCGACTTCCGGTAATTCCGGGCGATCGCTGAACGTTGCCAGCGTGAGGGTGGCTCCAGCGGGCTTACCCGCAACCATCGGGTCTGCAACCGGTTTACGCAGTTCAGCCGCCCAGGGTAACGCCGGGCCCAGCAGTCCCTGAGCAACATCGGCGTGTTTTTCATAGACATTATCGACAAGTTGCTGGCGGTTAACCGCGTTGCGTACCGCGGCACGCATCGCAGGATCTTTCATAACACCCCGTGCCGTGTTGAGATACAGTGTGTTGGTTCTTGGCATGGGCACTTCATGCACCAGTGACGGTTCCAGCAGCGGAGCCTGAGATACCGGGATCGCCTCAACGACATCCGCCGTGCCGGTACGTAATGCGGCCGCGCGCGCGGTCCCGTCCGGGACAAAACTGGCGTCAATCCCGCTTGCCTTCGCCTTTTCACTCCAGTAGCCCTCGAAACGGTCAAGTGATGCACTGCTGGTGCCATCCACGCGACGTAAAATAAACGGCCCTGTCCCGGTATTAACAGGATCCACCACGCCATTTTCTTTGTAGGCATTCAGAGACAGGATCGCCAGCTGAGGGCTGGAAAGACGTTGAGGCAGAAGGGCGTCTTTGGTCTCCGTTGTCACCAGTACTGTGTTATTCCCCTCTGCTTTCGCCGTGAGTTTGACACCATCCAGGATACGGGGTTTTGGTGTGGCGCTCGCCGCAACGTTCAGGGCATTTTCAACCACCTGTGCCGTCAGTCTACTGTCGTCATGAAACCTGACGTCCGGGCGCAGTTCAAAGCGCCAGGTTGTATCGTTCATTTGCTGCCATTTTATCGACAGTGCCGGCTGCGCTTCACCGGCACTATCGAGGACGACCAGCGTCTCTGCTGTGCCCCAGCGCGATAACTTGAACGCATCATCACTGAGCGGCGTCAGGCCGGAACGTGGTGGCTGAAGATGTGCCACTCTGATCCTGCCTTCGTTGCCACTGGCCGATTGATCCTGCGGTTCATTAAAACAGCCGGTAAGTAATAAGGTCGCTGACAAGAGTCCACAAACAGGCCGGAAGGTTTTACCCGTATTCATGTGTATCCTTATTGATATGCAGAGCCGTGGTATTGAAGCTACCGCCAGGTTTTGGTGTGTATTCATCCCTGTCCGCGGGAAGGACCGGAGAAAACAGACCCGGTACCGCGTTCAGGAGCTGGCACGTATGCGGATGATGTGGCAAATGCAGCATTTCCGGAGTTGGCCGATCCTCAATGATTTCACCCGCCTCCATGACCAGCGTTCTGTCACATAACCCGGCCAGCAAAGAAATATCATGGGAAACGACCAGCAGGCCCATGCGGTTCTCTTCAGTCATTCGCAAAAGCAACGATTTGATTTGTTCCCGCAGAGGAAGGTCAAGACCACTGACCGGCTCATCAGCCAGCAGGAAATCAGGCTTAATGATCAGCGCCCTTGCCAGCGCGACCCGCTGGGCCTGGCCCCCTGAAAGAGAGCCTGCATGCTTATCGAGGATCTTCGGGCTGAGCTCCACCTGTTCAAGAGATGCGGCAAGATCGGAAGACGCGTGACGGTGATGGCCTAAATGTCTCAGCGGCTCGTTGAGGATATCCCGGACGCGCATTGCCGGAGGCAACGTGCTGGCGGGTTCCTGGGGAAGGTACTGAACCTGCCGGCGATACCAGCGTAATGTGCGGGCCGGACCCGGCCTGACCCGCTTCCCGTTGCAATATACCGCTCCGCTATCGACCACATCGAGCGCCATGATAGCTCTGAGTAGCGTCGATTTTCCGCATCCCGAACACCCGAGAAGACCCACACGTTCATGCGGGTGCAACGTTAATGAAAAATCATCAAGAATAGCGTTTGCAGATGTGGCCTTCTGCCAGGGGAATGCGTGCCGGTTGCGGTAACGGGAAATCCTGTCGACCTCAATGAAAGCATGAGAGGCAGTCTGTAAAGTCGTGCTCATCCGGCGAGTGCCTCACCGGGATGTACCCTCAACACCCGTTCAGCCGCGCGTGCTGCCTGTACCAGTTTGCGGGTATACGGATGTTGCGGCGCATTCAGGAGCTGAGCCATTGTGCCACGTTCCACAATCTGCCCCTTTTCCATCACGATACCCCGCTCGCACAACTGAGTAGCCACGGCGATATCGTGAGTAATAAAGAGCAGAGCAGGGGGATCAACCAGGGCTGAACGGTGACTCAGTACCTGCAGAACGTGCTGCTGGTTGATCACATCCAGCGCCGTCGTCGGTTCATCAGCAATCAGTAAACGGTTATTTGCCATCAGAGCCATGGCGATGCAGATGCGCTGACGCTGTCCCCCGGAGAGCTCCGCAGGATAACGGGAGAGTAACTGCGGAATATCGCCCAGCTGTAGCGCATCCAGTAATGCTGGCAGCTTTGCGTTACACTCCGCGTTCAGCACCAACTTAAGCTGGGAACCCACGGGCATCAACGGATTCAGCGCGGCAGAAGAGTCCTGAAAGACGGCTGAAACCCGTGCGTGTTGAGGTCTTCGGGAAGGGTGAACTCCGCCGACACAGGTTCCGTTAATACGGATACTTCCCTGAAAGGTTAGTTCTGCTGACAGGATGCCGATGATAGCCTTTGCAGTCAGCGACTTACCCGAGCCGGATGAACCAATGATACATACGCGTTCGCCCCCGTACAGGCAAAAACTGCATTCGTTGACCAGCACATCATGACCGCTGGAGACTTTGACGTTTTTGACGTCAAGAACGGGAATCGAATCCGGGGAACGGTTATTCATCAAAAACCCTGGGTTATGTTTTGTTATGTAATAACATAACACTACGGCGCACCTTATTGCAAATAGTGACTTGCTGTAAGTTTTTGTATATATCGGGTCTCCGGTGAGTCACTCAGTACGGTTATAGTGGGGGCCATTGAACCGACAGACAGGCAGAGTCAGCGGTGAAAGGAAGGGAGCCGGGCTGGGTGACCCAGGGAAGGGCCACCGTTAATCACAGACAGTAAACCCTGAATCCCTGGCAGGATGCTGCGCAGAGACCGGTAAATCACTCCGCACAATAAAACTCGATACGTATCCCGCCGGGTTCATAGCACATCATATGCATTGATGGCCCTTCACCACAGAGTGTGGGTTCAAATTCTATTTCGATATTATTTTCTTTTAATCGCGCATAAACCCGCAACAGTTCCTCCCTGCTGTTAACCTTTAAGGCCAGGTGATGCAATCCGATATTTGTTTTGCGGTTAAAGTTAACGGGCGCTTCAGTCTGCGTTTTCCACAGCGTAATCATTATCTGCTTATCTTTTACAAAGATGGCCGGATAATCGTCGAGTCTTTTCACTACCTCCCAGCCAAGCAGGCGGGTGAAAAACTCAGCGCTTTCTTCGGGGTTTGATACCGTTAAACCAATGTGATGTACGCCGGTGGTCAATGTCATGACTATTACTCTCCTTCAGAGGCTGATTCAGCGAATCATCACTATGGGCTAAACCCTTTTTACTCTGCAACAGAAAATAGTGCCCGCATGGAAAAACGTATCAGGTAACAACTGCGCGGGCAGATCTTTATGTGCATGGTGCAGACTTTTTCCCGGATCCTCGCCGGGAGTGATAACCGGCTGACTGATGCAGATAACGTTATCTCGCCGGTATCAGTTACCGCCTGATACCGGTATTCGCCGGTTTCAACAGAAACACCGGCGGTTAAATGATTAGCCTGACGTTATCGGCTGGCAGCAATATTTTTTCCGCAACCCGCAACCCGCAATCCGCAACCCACAGGCGAGTCACCCGGGCTGGCACCGGAGAGATTTTCGGCGTACAGACGTTCAGAGGGGGGGTAAGTCTCCCCGTCAGCCCCTCCCCGGTAGCGGACTACTGTTTATAACAGCAGTAATCACCGAATTGTATTCACGACTCAATGGCTTCCCGTACATTGCTCTTCCATCAGTGATCTTTACCTTATTATCGTGTGAATCAAACCGGGCACTCATATTTATATTGCGGGTGATGGGGAATAATCTTATTAATATTGAGTGAGTTAATTGTGACCGCACTCTGACAAATTAAAATTATAAAAAGGATAGATTATGACAACCAGTTCTGCTGCTGAAGAGGGGCCCGCCCCTGGATTATTCCGTACGCTGAAAACGTTTCCGGTAGCTGTTCACTCGCTGCTCTTTTTTACGCTGGTGATCCGTTTCAGTTATTTTATGGCCTGGCCGTTTATCGCCGTCATCATGACACGGAATTATCATATGTCGCCGATCGCCATCGGCCTGGCAATGACCAGCAGCGCAGTGTTTTCGGCGGTGCTCGGTATGTATGGTGGACATATTTCGGACCGGCTCGGGCGGCGGGTTATCCTGATGCTGGGCTGCGGGTTTTCTGCGCTGGGATATATCCTTCTTGCGCAGGCAACCGGCATCATACTGTTTATCATCGGCCTGATGATCATAGGTGTTTCCTTTGCATGGGTCGATCCCCCGTTGCGTGCACTGATGAGTGATTTACTGGGAGATCGTCGTCGCCGTGCACTTGCTCTGCAACTGCGCTATTACCTTATCAACATCGCGGCGGTATTTGGTCCGCTGGTCGGGATAGCCTTTGGGCTGACCTCTCAGAAAGGGACATTCCTGATCACCGGGCTGTCGTATGTTCCGTTTTTCGTCTATGTGCTGTTGTTTATTCCTGCGGGTAAATTACAGAAGGACCCACAGCAGGGCAGCGACGTGACGATTAAAATCCACACCGTCACCGGGATTATTGCCAGGGATAAAATCTACATTGCGGCGCTGCTATGCAGTATTCTGTGCAGTATCGTTTTTATGCACTACGAAGCCATACTGCCACAGTATATCCTGCGGTTTAACAGTAATGCCGCGGTCAGGCTGATCACCCTGATACTGGTCACAAACGCCTGTACGGTGCTGTTTTTCCAGACCTTTATGACGCGATTTCTGACAAATGTTCCGCTGCCAAAACGTATTCTTTTGGGCGGGGCCATATTTGCGGTGTCACAACTTTGTTTCTTTTGTGTACGTACGCCGGATATCTGGCCCTGGCTGATGGTGACCGCGGTGTTCAGTGTCGGAGAAGCGATCCTGATGCCGAATCTGAACATTTTGCTCGATCAACTGGCGCCTGCAGAATATCGGGGGGCTTATCTTGGCGCGTCAATGCTGTCGACACTAGGGATTGCTGCCGGGCCATTAATCGGCGGGGTCATGCTGGCGTTAACCGGTGCAGGGGTCTTTATCTGTACGATGCTGCTCAGTCTGTTATTGTGCGCGATTATTTACGTTTGCAGGGTCAGTATGCTGGCGCGGCTGCAGGAGCCCTGAGCACAGGGAGTATCAGGCAGGGGAGATCAACCTCTGCCTTAATGCGAAGAAACAAATATCGATGCTGGTTGCTCAGGCGGCACGGCGAAGTGCTGCTTCATGCGTTTAATCTCCTTTGCCGGGGGCAGACCAAACAAGCGTTTGAACTCACGATTAAATTGTGACGGACTTTCATAGCCGACCGCATAACTTGCGGCCGCGGCCGTGATTTTCTGACGCACCATCAGCATCCGGGCCTGGTGAAGCCGGACCGATTTCACATACTGCATCGGCGGCATTTGGGTGATGGCTTTGAAGTGACTGTGAAACGTCGGCACACTCATCCCGGCATCCAGCGCCAGTTGAGTGAGAGTCAGCGCCCCGGCGTAGGACGTGTGGATCTGCTGCAGCACTTTACCGATTTTACCGAATTGCCCCTGCAGGGTCAGTGCGGCACGCATGGCATTGCCCTGTGCCCCGGTCAGCACCCGGAAATAGAGTTCCCGCACCCGGCCCGGCCCGAGGATCGCCGCTTCAGCAGGATTGTTCAGCACCTCCAGTAAACGCTGAACGGCAGTGTTTACCGTTGCGTCCATCGGGCTTGATATCATGCTTTGCGGTGCGGCGGCGGCAGGGTATGCGCCATGCTGTTGAATCTGCAATATCAGTTCAGCGGCCAGCTGAAAATCCAGATGCATATACATTGCCAGTAACGGATGTTCTGCAGATGCCCGGGTTTCCATCTCAAACGGGACCGGCACCGAAACCGCCAGGTAGTGCAGTTCATCATACACATAGGTCTGTCGGCCAAAATAGCCGCGTTTACTGCCCTGACAGACAATCACTATCCCCGGGTCGTAGAGCACCGGTGTTTTTGAAAGAGGGCGGTCGGCACGTAAAATTCGTACGTCAGGTAACGCCGTGAGGTTATAACCCTCCAGCGGCGCGAGAGCTTTAGCAAGGGGAATGATGCCGGACATGACAGTCCCTCATAAAATCAGGCAAGAAAAAGAGAAGATACGGTCTGATAATCTCGCAGAACGCAGAATATCCTGCAACCTGTACTGTTCATGGGGGGCATTATGACAATTGCAAAAACGATTTTAATTACCGGCGTCAGCAGTGGCTTTGGGCGGGCACTGGCACAGGAAGCCCTTGCGGCAGGCCATCGGGTCATTGGCACCGTGCGCAGCCAGCAGGCACTGGAGGCTTTCGAAGCACAGCATACACACGCCTACGGCAGGCTGCTGGACATCACAGATTTCGGGCGTATTGATGAGGTGGTGGCGGAGGTGGAATCTGCCATCGGTCCGGTGGATGTGCTGGTCAATAATGCCGGTTACGGTCATGAAGGCATCATGGAAGAATCTTCGCTCGCTGAGATGCGCCACCAGTTTGACGTTAATGTGTTCGGTGCCGTGGCGATGATCAAAGCCGTACTGGCAGGCATGCGCCAGCGACGCCGCGGTCATATTATCAATATCACTTCAATGGGCAGCTTTATTACCATGCCCGGGATCAGCTTCTACTGCGGCAGTAAATTTGCTCTGGAAGGGATCTCAGAGACCTTAAGCAAAGAACTTGCGCCGTTCAACATCCATGTGACGGCGGTCGCGCCAGGCTCGTTCCGTACCGACTGGGCAGGCCGATCGATGGTACGCAGTGCCCGCAGACTCCCGGACTATGACGCGTCATTTGATCCTATTCGTCAGGCACGTGAGGAAAAAAGCGGTAAGCAGTTGGGCGACCCTGTGAAAGCGGCGCATGCCATACTGACATTAATCGACAGCCAGACGCCGCCTACGCATCTGTTATTAGGCAGTGATGCCCTAAGCTTAGTTCGTCAGAAACTGGCGGCATTAGGCCAGGAAATCGATGACTGGGAATCACTGACCCGCTCGACCGATTATTGAACAGTCTGGCAGATAAACGGCCCCTGACCCGGGGGAAGCTGGGGGTACTAAAGGGTTACCCCGGCAGGAGGCTGATACGGTTGCCGTTCGCTGCTTTCTGGCGTGCGGCCCGGACAGAAGGAGTGGCGATAAGGTGTGTGACTCTGCGGAATGACACACCTTACCCCTCTGTTTTAGCCTACACTCTGAATTTACAAACAGAGCTATCGCCATCACAGGGAACGCGTAACCGAGTGGAAGATAAATAAGAGTGAAGGAAAGTCCGTCTATTTTTTGGACCCTGACGGGCACAAGCTCGAAATCCACGATGGTGATCTGAAAAGCCGTCTGAGTGCCTGCCTGGCTGAACCGTATGAAGGTATGGAGTTTTATTAATTTGCAGTGATCTGTAGGCTATCACTGAAGAAAATCAGGCTGGAAAGCCGTGGCACCTGTTATCTGTGATGCTTATAAGAACAAATATCAATTACTCCCGGAGTTGAGTGAGGACCCGCGTAATGGCTGTAAAATATCAGAAAGTGGATCCGCAAATGGATCTGTTTGAGGTCTATAAAGAGCATATGCAGCCTTTTATACAGGACCTTTTTGGCTGGGATGAACAATTTCAGAAGCAGGGGTTTAGCCGTGCTCTCCGGCGTGAAGACTTTCGCTGGGTTATCATTGATGACGTAAAAGCAGGCATCATTCACCGGCAGGCAGAAAACGAAAACATAAAAATTTCGCTGTTAGTTATCTTCAGGCAATTTCAGAGGAGGGGGTATGGTTACCGGTTAATGACCTCTTTAATTGACAGTACCGGGGCCGGAAAAACACTGAGCTGGAACTGCTTAAAAAATAATACTCCAGCCCTGGCTTTGTACGACAAAATTGAAGCTACAGAGCGCACAGAAACTGACTATTTTTACTGTTACAGATATCAGAGTCCCCGCCTGGTACGCTCTCAGTGAGCCGGGCCTCGCTTCCCCGCCCGTCGCAGGGGCGGGGAAGGGCTAAGAGAACACAGTAAACGTCCGGATTATCCGTGTGGGTACCGGGCATAGAAATCGGACAGGGAACGGACGATATCAGCGGGACAAAACTTGACAGCCCGGAGCTGGGACGCTTGCTAATGGACAGTCACCGTAATGATATTTTGCTGGTTGAGCAGATAGACCGTCTGACCCGCCTGAGCAACACCGACTGGATGACGCTGAAAAAGCAGATCGAACAACACGAACTGCGAATTGTCAGCCTGGATGTCCCCACTTCATGGCAGGCGCTGTCAGAAAAAGAGCCCTCACAGGCTGATCCGATCACCCGCGCTGTGATAACCGCCATCAATAACATGCTTATCGATCTGATGGCCGCGATGTCGCACAAAGACTGGCTAAGCCGCCGACAGAGGCAAAAACAGGGAATTGAACGAGCGCATAATTTAGGGAAATATCGGGGGAAACAGGCGGATCAGGAGCGGCACCAGAAAGTGCTCTACTACCGCCAGGTGAAAAAGCTAAGTATCCGTGAAACAGCCGATGCTACGGGCTACAGTCCCTCTCAAATATGTCGAATTCAGGCACTGCACCGAGAAAGCCGATCAAAAGCGGGGTGACAGATCTATACGAGAGATATGATTTTTCTGGCTTTCTCAAAATGGTCCAGTTTCATTTCCATGATCCACCATTGGGCTACTTCCATGAGTAATTCCGGGTCATCATTCTTGTTGGCAAAGAAAGCATAAAATGACACGCCAACATCATCCCCTTTCGCCGCAATCTTAGCTTCACATACTTTCACAATCTTCGCTCGGATACTGGGTCTCATTACCTTCCCTGATGATTGCTGATGGCACATGCTATCTATCACACACAGGTGAATGGGTAGGAGAGGTTAAAATTAGTCTTAACGTGCAATATTTTCCGTTCCCCAAACTGAGCCCTTAATAACTCATCAATTTCCCCTCTTCAACATCCATAAAGAATACACACTGTTCAAAAGGAGAGCTATAAATATTACCGCCCCACCTATCAATGCAGACAATCTTGGAGTTTCACCAAAAGTAAGATAAATCCACAGTGGCCCCAGAATTGTCTCCAGTAGAAGAAATAATCCCAGATGTGATGACGGAATAAATCGCGATGCCTTTGCAATCAGGCTTAAAGCTAGAAAGACCACCACAGAACCTTCAAAAATAACCAACAATAGAGTCCGGGGTGGTAACAGGACCGTAATATCAAATCTGACATACAAAATGAGCGCAGCAATAATCGCCCCCACAGAAGGCGAGAGGGAAAGATCATTCTGACTACTTCTTCCTACAACAAACGCTGCCGCCATCGAAATAGCAGTCAGAAGAGCAGTAAGGTCTCCAATTGATGGAGAGAACGATAATTGCTTGCCGGTTCCAGAGATAACAATAAATACGCCAGTCAGGGAAATAATAAAAGCCAGGCTGGTTACTCTATTAACGGACTCTCGCAGAAAAATCCAACCCAATATTCCAGCCCATAATGGTGCTGTGCTGATGATAAACAGCATATTAGCAATCGAAGTCATCATGGCCGACATAGGAAAAAGCACCGACGACAATCCGTAGAAAAATGCAGACAACAACATGTCTCGACCAAACAAGCTTTCTCGATCAGGGACCTGCCGATAACGGCAGTATCGATAGATAATAAGACAGAGTACAGGCAGTGACAGTGCGATAGCACGCCAGAAAGCAATATCTGTGGCGGGCAGGTTAATTATTCTCAATAACACCGTGTCAAAACTTAAAACAAAACCTCCGATCGAAGCAAAAATATACCCACGGCCATTAGTCGTATCTTTATTCACAATTTACTCCTGAGGACATTGATGAGAAGAGAGGCGCATTCCTTTGGGGGTGAATCCAGTGTTCCCGGAATATAACAACTTATCCGCCAATGGTTAGCATCCAACATTTTCAAACTAAAATTATTCACAAGGTATTCTGGTAGTAGGTGTCCAGAACTAGTTTTGACGACCAGAAAAGGTGTTTGCGAATACAGTTGTGTTACAGGTTCAAAGCCGAGCATAGTCAGGCTCTCTGCCTGCGCAGGCGTGAGACTGAACATGGCAATATTGAACAGTAACGGTTTGGTTGTAAGACGTTCCAGCAATGCCTGTAATACAACATTATTCACCGTCCCTGATTCAGCGATCTGCGCAGTTTTTCGCACCGTTTCGTATTCATATCGCTTTCTGACACAGAGCACACCGACCCCAGTCAGCAAGGCCAAATGTTTATGCAGCGGAAAGAAAACCACATCGGCAGAAAATGCCTCTGAATGATGGCAAACCACTCCAATTGACTGAGCCGCATCCACAACGACAGCTTTTTGATGAATACAAGCTACATTGCCGCTATCAGGGCTAATGTGTGTGATAAGCGGTACAGATTGCCCGTAAGATGGCTGGGGTAACATCCGGTAAGGATGATAGCATCCAGCTTCAATGGATAGCGTCCTACTCTGGGCACTCAGCCCGTGCAATACTGTCAGTAAACAATGTGTAGAGTTGGACAGGAGGAAAATATCTTCGTGAGGAATTGACAGCGCCATCCTGAGTCGTTTTTTTATTTCATTTCTGCAATGCCCGAGCGCCCGGAAATAATGTGTACAGTACGAGCTATCAGAAGGAAATAATGAAGCATTGATAGCTGAATCATCAAGCTCGCTATTCATTCAATTAGATTTCCGGCTTTCAACGCAGGAATAACCGCGTCACGGAAGATGCTTCCGACATGTAAGTTGTCGATATCTTCGAATGACACCCAACGTAGTTCTTCGATCTCTGATGATGGAACGGGCTCACCATTGACCTCGACCAGATAGGATACAATTTTTATTGGTTCCTGCTCAAAAGCAGACACAGAATAATCGGTACGGAACCTAACGGCGTTATGCAAAGTAACGCCAATTTCTTCATGAATCTCTCTGCGGAGACAATCTTCGGCGGCCTCACCAAAATCAGGTTTTCCACCAGGAGAGATAAAAATGTTTGTTTCTTTCTTTCTGACCAACAAAATCTTGCCATTTCTAATAATAATGGCAGCAAATTTAATAATCATAATAGAATTTCTCGTATCAAAAAACATTAAATGACTGCGTATAGCCACACTAGACACTGACTTCATTTGCATAAGACTGAAGGTGTAATTAATCGAGAGGTTAAGAACAATAGTTTTAATTAACTGTGGATCGAAATCTATTAATTACCAGTAACTAAAACCGCATTACACACAGCCATTCAAACCTTTATATGTGCGCAAGCACATTTATCTATTTAATAAATCACGCAGCAACGCCACAAATCCCACCAGTCAAAAACTAAATAATATCTCTGCACTTTTCCTCTTTGCGCTTCAGGTAATTCATAATTACATCATCTGATGCCGGAGTGAAACTATCCGCAAATACGGATAATCCCTCTAGAGATTTAGTGGAAATTCCTGCCTGGAGCAGGCGGTATTTGACTTCATCCTGAGATTTTGCGAACTGATAGATAGGGCTATGATATTCAATCCCATAGGATTTTATAAAGTCGACAAAATATTCTTTGGCAACAAGGCGCTGCTCAGGGAATTCTTTCTGATAATGGGTAATCCCATCGTTGATAACAGAAATGCCATTGCGTTTGCAATAGTCAATAATATGCGCGTGGATGGCGATTTTTTCACCCAATAATACCAGGTTTTTTCGATCTTCGAGAATATCTGATTCCAACGTTTCAATTGCCAGCGAGCGAAAAGTGCCACTGATATCTTCAATGTGGCGGCAAACCACAAGCTGACCAAACCTGTTCCGCAACTCCTCAACGCGATGTGAGAGGATCCCTCGATGTAATGAACACCCGCTACTGGCTGTGTAGAGATGTACAGGGATTCCTTGAAGCATCAGATGGACGGCCACCAGGGTGCTGTCACGCCCCCCTGCAAACATGACCAGTTGTTCATTATTGGTCATTTTTGTTCCTCTCTAGTTTATCTAGTACATCATCGGCTGAATCAGTAATAAAAATGTTATCCAGGTCTGTTGCAGAAATTAACCCTGAATCTCGGAGTTCCCTAAGCCATGCGATTCCATTTCGCCAGAATTCAGAACCAAGCAGGAATACTGGTTTACGGCTCATTTTCCCTGTCTGTATGAGTGTCAGCATTTCAAACAATTCATCTAGAGTCCCAAATCCTCCCGGCATAGCAATAAAAGCATCACAGTATTGCGCAAATGCCAGTTTGCGAGTCATAAAATACTTAAAATCAAGAGATAGTTTTTTCTGAGGGAGAATGTCACTTTCAAAAGGTAAACGTATATTAAGAGCAATTGATTTCATTCCCGCAATTTGAGAACCTTCTATTGCAGCTTTCATGATACCAGGCCCGCCACCTGTGATGACCTGATAACCATGCTCGACCAACCTCCGAGCTACTTCTTTTGCCTGCTGGTAGTAATTATCGCTTTCCTTGATTCTGGCACTACCAAACACCCCAACTGCATTAACTATATTATGTTTAAATGCAGCAATATTTTCAATTTCAGTAGAAATGGCCTCTATCATTGATCCCCCAGATTGATTCTGGGGGTAATTATCTATACTTGATAAATAAACGCAAGCTAGTTATACTTGACGCTATGTTTAGTAAATCTATACGAACAAAATGAAACAAATTCCCCCATTAAATTCACTGAAGATATTTTTTTGGACATCGCAATGTAGTAGTTTTTCTCAGGCAGCAAGTGATAATCATCTAACAAAAGGAGCTATTAGCCTACAAATAAAACAGCTTGAAGATTGGTTGGGTGTGAAATTATTTATTCGGTCACGTGACGGTGTTGAATTAACCAGACATGGTATTGAATTAAAGAAAACCTGTGAAATAGTCTTTTCATTACTTGAAGATCAGGTTCAGACTCTCAAGAAAAACACAAAAGCAGTGACAAAGATAAACATTGGTTGCTCTGGGAGTTTACTTCGCCACCTCTTCCTACAAAATCAAAAAAGAATCAGTGCGGAATTTCCTGAATATCAATTAGTGTATAACACGACGACAACTATAGATTCATTATTCAATAACACGACCGATGTTTATCTCTCACGTGGCATCCCTGCTTTAACTGAAGGGTTAAAAGAAGTCATGTTATTCAGAGATGAAATTGGCCTTGTGGCATCAAGAAACTATCTGGAACGCCATGCTCAGGGTATCACAGTTTGCCATGCCCTGAGCCGAGAAAGTGCCTGGGATGAATGGTGTAGAACTTCTTGTCAAATGCAAATGCTACCCGTAGTTGATGAACTGCGCTTTGAAAGTCTTTCTCTTGCGCTCGATGCCGCCCGGTTTGGCCTGGGGGTTGTCGTGGCGCCCTGGTTTCTGGCTGAACCGGAGATCCGTCAGGGTAATCTGTTCGCTCCGTTTGGGTTTGTAGAATGTGGAACCGGTACCCGCCTTTATCACCGGGATGACGTATCAGACGCAATCCTGCAATTCATTGACAAATTTCAGTCTACAGTTACTGGACTTAAAAAGGCTCCGCATAATGACTTGAACGTACTTCGTTAACGAAGCGCCCTTATTAAGTCACACACCTCCCTGAGCCACTCTCATGTAGGTAACCAGTTGAAAAAGAAGGGACTACCACTCAATGGTCAATTTCTGTCACACCTGTCCCCACTGGGCTGGGAACATATTAATCTGACAGGAGACTATATCTGGCGAACCAACAAAAAACTGGCAGAAGGGAAGTATCGTCATTTGCGGCCAGTTGATGTCAGTCAGTACAAAAAACAACCTTAACGTACAATATTTTCCGTTTCCCAAACGGAGCCCGAAAAGGATCCCCCGGTGACGGTTAATCAACAGACCTTAGGTAAGGATCGTTGGAAGATTAAGGTAATTTAATGATGTCAGGGGGCAGAAGCCCGCTTCAGCGCCTCCGGCAGTCTGCCGGTGATTTCCTGCAGATGGCGGCTCAGTTCGCTGCGTAATAAGCGGATGGCCGGTGAAAATTCTTTACGGTGCGGACAAATCAGATACAGCGGGGCGGGCTCTCCCCGGGTACCGGTAAGCAGCAGCTTAAGTCGTCCGGCAACCACGTCTTCACTGACATCAATCCACGACTTATAGGCGATACCGTGACCCGCTACCGCCCAGCGCCGCACCACATCGGCATCATCACATAGCCACTGACTGGTCAGCGCGATGCGCTGCATGCCTCCGGCCTGCGGAAATGCCCACTTATCATAAATATGGCCATTGAGGCTATAGAGCAGGCACGTGTGCTGAGCCAGTTGTTCAGGGGAGCGGGGCTGACCGCAGCGCGCCAGATAATCCGGCGAGGCCACCAGTACCCGGCGATTCTCTTCTGCCAGGGGTTGTGCGATGTACTGACGATTATCCGGAATACCGTAACGGATGGCGATATCGACCGGGTCGCGGAAAATATCACTCATATGGTCTGACAGGGATAACTGTAATGTCAGTTCGTTGTGTTCGCGGCAAAAATCACTGATCCAGGGCAACAGCAGGTTGCGGCCGCAATCTGAAGGCAGTGCAATACGCAGGGTGCCGCGTATTTCGTTGTCACGGTGATGCAGGATCTCTTCACCTGCCTGCATGACTGACAGAATTTCCTGCGCATAAGGCAGATATTTTTCCCCTTCCGCACTCAGCCGTAAGCTGCGGGTGGAACGTGCAAACAGCCGGGTATTGAGCCGGGTTTCCAGCCGCTGGATAGCCGCACTGACCTGGCCCGGTAAGATGCCAGCCTCACGTGCCGCGCGGGAGAAACTCCCCAGTGCAGCCACGCGCAGAAATAACCCGAGATCTTCAGGGCGAACCATTATTGCCTCCGTTACCGTGCCATGCTGACGGGCCAGATTGTCCCGTTTTCCGGCAGTAATCGTATCTTTTTTCACAAAAATAGTGAAAGTCTTACTCTGCAAAAGCACTGTTTCCGCTGCCGGCCGTCGGCTAGTCTGGTGACAGACAGCAGAGACTGTGACCCGAAGCCAACCCGAGGAGTGTGCAAATGAAAGCTATCGTTTATCAGCAGGCAGGTTTACCGCTAACCGACCCGAAATCGCTGTATGACACTGAACTGGAAAAACCGCAGCCTTCAGGTCATGACCTGCTGGTGAAAATTAAGGCCATCTCGGTAAACCCTATCGATACTAAAGTACGTCAGAGTGATAACCCGTCCTCACCCAAAGTTCTTGGCTGGGATGCCTGCGGTGTGGTGGAAGCCGTAGGTGACAGTGTCACATTATTCAGGCCGGGGGATGAAGTCTTCTATGCGGGGTCGTTAATCCGCCCGGGCACTTATGCAGAGTATCATCTGGTGGATGAACGTATTACCGGTCGCAAACCGGCCACCCTGAGTGCCGCAGAAGCCGCCGCACTTCCGCTGACCTCCCTGACCGCGTGGGAATTACTCTTTGACCGCTTACAGGTCGGAGGGGGCCAGGGGAAAAGCCTGTTGATCGTCGGTGCAGGCGGGGGGGTGGGCTCCATTCTGACACAACTGGCCAGCCGGCTGACCGGCCTGACGGTGATCGGCACCGCCTCACGCCCGGAAACACAGCAGTGGGTTGAATCCCTCGGTGCCGATCATGTTATCGACCACCGTCAGCCGTTCAGTGAACAACTGGCGGCGAAAGGTATCCGTTCTGTCGATTATGTGGCCAGCCTGACTCATACCGACGATTATTATGACCAGCTGATTGAGATAATGACCCCGCAGGGGCGGCTGGGATTAATTGATGACCCAAAAGCGCTGGATGCCATCCCGTTGAAACGTAAAGCGATTTCCCTGCACTGGGAACTGATGTTTACCCGTTCGCTGTATACGACGGAAGATATGAGCCGTCAGCATGAGATCCTGAATGATATTGCGTCTCTGATTGATAACGGGACATTGCGGACCACCCTGGATGAACATGCGGGTAAAATTACTGCCGCCAGCCTGCGCGAAGCGCATCGCAGGATAGAAACCGGACGTTCACGCGGTAAAATTGTGCTGGAAGGATTCTGATGCTGCCACGCCCGTGGCTCTGACCGCGGGCGCTCCGCCGCAAAATAACGGTGTTCAGCTTTAACCCCCAAGGCAGTCCTGCCTCTCTGACCGGAAGGCAGGCTGGATCGCTATGGCCGGGTGGAAACACGTTAAATCTATGACTGTCCCGGTCAGTGGAATCAACCCTTGCACGAACCACAATCACAGACTTTCCACAGCCGTTTCCCCGGAGGACAGGGCAAAGATCCTCTTCGCCGATGCCTGCCGGATAACATTCACTTAAGTTTTTGCTACACTGGCGGATACGGCACAATCATTCCTGGTGAAAGGCGCTTGCCGCCGCCGGCACCGCGACCCAAAACGGTGTTCCGCATTTTCGTGCGGGTCACCGCGAGCCGGGCATCTGAAATGCGCATCGTTGCATCATCTGTATACTTCCCGGATGCCCGTTCTCCGCGTCCGGTCTTACGGAGGGCCGGAGATCTGTCGTCCGGTGCGGCAAAACAGCGACAGCGCGATTATTCGAAGACACGCTTAACCCGGCGGGCAGTGTGCCAGCCGTGTCTGGCTGACCCGGCCCGGGATTGTAAGAGGACAACTATGAGTAAGAAAATTATAATTCTGTTACACGGAGTAGGCAGTAATGGTGCGGATCTGCAGGGGTTAGGTGATTTCTGGGCAGAGACGTTTCCGGAACTGATCTGTATTGCACCGGATGCTCCTTTTCCGTGTGACATGGGTTCCGGTTATCAGTGGTTCAGCGTAAACGGGGTGACGGAAGAAAACCGCCCGGCGCGGATCGCGGAAGCCAGAGCCGGATTCGACGCCACTCTGCAGGAAATATTCCGTCAGTACAAGATTACGTCTGAGGATGAAGTGCTGCTGACCGGCTTCTCGCAGGGCAGTATTATGTCTCTGGACGCTCTGGCAAGGGCGGCATTGCCGCTGGCCGGCGTTATCGCGTTTTCAGGGCGTCTCGCCTCTCCGCCGCCCCTGCATCCGGCCGCGGGTACTAAGGTGTTGTTGATCCACGGTCAGGACGACCAGGTGATCCCGTGGACCGAAAGCCGCCGGGCAGAGCAACAATTGGCGGCGGACGGCGTGGAGGTCACCTCGTTCTATCAGCCTGGTGTACCGCATACGATTTCTGCTGAGGGAGTCGCACAGGCGACAGACTTTATCCAGCACTGTTTCGACCTGCCGGATGATGAATAAGCGATAGTTCAGATCAGGAATGTTTCTGCATTCCTATGTTGTGCTGCGTGGATGTGCATCACTTGCGATGAAAAGACTGCCCCGCGTGCGGGAGGCGGGGGCAGGTCGGGGCAGTACCGCCAGCACGGACTGATACCCGTATCACTCCCTGTCGTGACACGCATTTTTGGTCGCGTAACAACAAGGGAATGCATGGCATTCCCTTGTTAACTTTCCGGCGTCTGCTGCCGGGGATGCCCTTAACGGCGGGTCAGCGCCAGACGGATCCCTAAACCGATAAATGCGGTCCCCACTATCCTGTCCATCATCCGCTGTAAACGCTGATTTCCCGCGAATTTATCAGAAGCCCCGCCTGCCAGCAGTGCGCAGGAGATATCGACCATAAAGGCGACCAGGGCATAGGTCATGCCGAGGATCAGGAAAGACGCGGTCTGATGCGCGCCATGCGGTGTGACAAACTGCGGGAAGAAAGAGATAAAGAAAAGTAATACTTTAGGGTTGGTCAGCGTGGTAATAAATCCCCTACATAGCAAACTCCCGGCAGCGATACCGGTCACCGGAGCGACGGCTTCTGCAGGGGATGAGGTCTGATTCCTGAAGGTCGACAGGATCATCTTTGCCCCGAGGAAGATCAGGTACAAAGCACCAAGGAATTTCACTATCGTAAACATTAGCGGCGAAGCGGCGATCACCGCGGTCAGTCCCAGAGTGCTGGCCAGCGCATGGGTACAGCTCCCCAGCGCAACGCCGCTGGCAGAAAGGCACCCGGCACGTCGGCCATTGACCACACTTTGTCCGATCACATAAGCCATATCCGGGCCGGGGGTGACTGACAGCAGAAAAACAGATAACACAAAAAAGCTATAGCTGGTGATATCGAACATTGTGTCCTCAGTAAAAGGAAAAGGGCCTGTACAGGATACTATCGCAGAAAGTTAACTAAATCTTAATTAACGTCACCGAAAATTTCTTACTGCTCAGGGTAAAACTGCCGATATTCAGGGAAAAATTACCGGCCCCCGGCAACAGCGTCACTGCGACGAGGTTCAGATTGTTATTCCGCCTCAGGTCGATCTGACGCTGTCCCCGGATACGTGCTTCGCTAATGCGATTTTTGTCCCTAATAGCGATAAATTTGATATTTCCCTTTAAGGGATTTTCAGGCTGAACTGTAGGTATCAGAACTCAGCGGGGAAAATATCATGGCATCCGGGTTATGGCAGCAGTTAAAACGACTCTCCGGTCTGGCAACGCGGAGTCCGTCGGCGGAAAGAGCAAGAGACAGTTCTCTGCTGCTCGAATCAATGATCCCGATTATGGGATTATACGGCATCGGTCCGGGGTATATTGACCCGGCATGGACAGATGATGAACAGAAGTAAACAGCAGCGGCTGTTGCGATTATCCTACTGGAATGAGCTGTGCGTATTGTTACAGGAAATCTCCCGGATCGCGGATCCGGGAGGTGTTTTATCAGGCAAAGCGGCAGGCGTCGTCGAAATCCAGACGTGGTAAGCGGCCATGCAGTTTCGAATCATCCCCGTAGCCAATATTGATCAGTAAATTGACCTGCCAGTCACTCCCGTGGAAGAAGACTTCGTTAATTTTCTCTGCATCAAACCCTGACATGGGACCGACATCCAGCCCCAGCGAGCGGGCAGCGACGACCAGATATCCGGCCTGTAAGCTGCTGTTACGGAAAGCGGTTTCCCGTGCCAGACTTTCACTGCCGGTGAACCAGCTGCGGGCGTCTGCATGCGGGAACAAGCCCGGCAACTTTTCATAGAAAGCCATATCAGAGGCCACGATCACGGTGACCGGGGCGGCCATCGTTTTTTCGATATTCCCGGAAGACAGGGCGGGTTTCAGTGCCTCTTTGCCGGCATCCGATTTCACAAAGACAAATCTGGCGGGTGAGCAGTTGGCCGACGTGGGGCCAAGGCGGGTGAGTTCATACAATCTTTGCAGAATATCATCAGTCACGGGCTTATCCTGCCAGTGACTGTGGGTACGTGCCTGATGGAACAGTGTATCAAGAGCCGATCGGTCAACCGGTGTACTCATCGCATTCTCCCTAAATGAACCGCTAATTTTCTCTACCTTAAACTGAGACCGCAAAAAAGGGAAATTATCCCGCAATGCCCCGGTAACCGCGCGCAGAGGATACGGCAACTGTGCTGCCAGCCTCAGGTATAAAAACCGCAGAGTATCCGACCGGGATGTTACCTGGTAATGACGGCGGTAATACGGATAACAGACGGGCTTTCAGGGTGCGCCGCCAGGCGCGGGTGCTTATCACCGGGCAGGAAAGGGGCTGGATAAGGTTGCCGGTAATACGAACGGCGCAGGGGCCGGTGTGAAAGGCGAATAAGGAGAGTGAATCGAGGGATACCCTTACCGGGTCACGGAATAGCTCCCGGGGACTGGCATCGGTTCGGAGGTAAACTGAGATCATACACCCAGCCGTGCAGGCGGATTTTGTTATTACGCAGTGCCACAGCGACTGACGGGTGAGTTTTAATATTATTCAGCTGTGCAATGACGTTTTCACGTACCATCGCACTGACTTTATGTTCTTCGTCCGGATATTCGTTATTATCTGCGACTGCTTTTGCCGCATCGGCATAACGCAGCCAGTGTTCGACGGCCGGCATGCTGTGCATATCCTGACATTTGGCAATAGCACCCATGGCACCGCAATTCGAATGACCACAGATAATGATATCGCGGACACCCAGTGCTACAACGGCATATTCAATGGTGGCAGACACACCGCCCGGTTCCGGACCGAACGACGGCACAATGTTGCCTGCATTACGAATGACAAATAACTGGCCAGGTTCCTGTTGGGTAACCAGTTCAGGAACCAGACGGCTGTCTGAGCAGGAGATGAACAGAGCTTTCGGATTCTGGCTGGATGCCAGGCTATGGAACAGTGCTTTACGCTCCGGATAAACTTCTTTCTGGAAGTTCAGAAACCCTTCAATAATTGTTTTCATAACACGCCCAAATAATAAAAATTCGGCCTAATCATAGAACGATTACCGGTAAGGGGAAAGTCCCCGCAGGAAAATGCCTCCTGAGGCGGTGAATAAATACCCGGTATTCAGAATACTACCGCCGGTACGGCCCTGCACGACGCGGATACAGGAGCCTGTCCGCTAAAACCTGTCTCGCCGGACGTGAAGGTTGCTATTTTCACTGCATAGTTCCGGCGAAATTAAGTGACGGTGTCACTTTTTTTGTTGATCATCGCTGAACACGGCGGCCCGGGTCGAAAGCCGGTTGTGATAATGGCGCTTTCCGGCTATTACTATTCGCAGGGTTAACCGTTACACAGGGAATTTTATGGCACAGTCAGCAGTGATCATTATTCAGACCGGGACACCCCCGGCTGCGATCCGTCAGCAGTACGGGGATTTACCGCAGTGGTTCAGTCAGGCCATTGGCCGGCCGTTATCTACCCTTCAGGTGGTACGGGTATTTGAAGGGGAAGCCTTGCCGGCACCGGATCCCGCGCGGCTGGCCGTGATCACCGGTTCCTGGGATATGGTGACGGATCGGCTGCCGTGGAGTGAGGCCACCGCAGAATGGATACGTCAGGCGATGGCCGCAGAGATGCCGCTGTTGGGTGTCTGTTACGGTCATCAGCTGATGGCTCATGCCCTGGGCGGCGAGGTGGGGTATCTTGACTGCATTCGCGAAACAGGATGTTTACCGGTCAGCCTGACTCCCTCTGCCGCGGCCGATCCTTTGCTGGAGAATTTACCCGCCACTTTCCCGGTGCATTTGACGCATATGCAGTCGGTGACACGGCTGCCAGCGGGGGCAGAGGTGCTTGGCCGGTCGGCTATC
>NZ_JFJX01000008.1:0-703 GCF_000611875.2 Tatumella sp. UCD-D_suzukii | reverse complement strand
TTACCGTACGACATTTTGGTCACGAGTTATCACTCATTTAGTGAAATTTTACGCTTTAAAATGGCGTTAGTATGGCTTTTCAATAGCAGGTAAAACTTCAAACGTGCCTTGCGCATGCGCCGTTTATCGCACCAAAATGGTTGACGGCGCAAAATGTCCGTATTGATAACAGCTTTCAGCAGATACTCGAATTTTTACCGTACGACATTTTGGTCACGAGTTATCACTCATTTAGTGAAATTTTACGCTTTAAAATGGCGTTGCTATGGCGTTGCTATGGCGTTGCTATGGTTTTCAATAGCAGGTAAAACTTCAAACGTGCCTTGCGCATGCGCAGTTCATCGCACAAACATGGTTGACGGCGCAAAATGTCCGTATTGATAACAGCTTTCAGCAGATACTCGAATTTTTACCGTACGACATTTTGGTCACGAGTTATCACTCATTTAGTGAAATTTTACGCTTTAAAATGGCGTTAGTATGGCTTTTCAATAGCAGGTAAAACTTCAAACGTGCCTTGCGCATGCGCCGTTTATCGCACCAAAATGGTTGACGGCGCAAAATGTCCGTATTGATAACAGCTTTCAGCAGATACTCGAATTTTTACCGTACGACATTTTGGTCACGAGTTATCACTCATTTAGTGAAATTTTACGCTTTAAAATGGCGTTGCTATGGCGTTGCTATGGCGTTGCTATGGTTT
>NZ_JFJX01000007.1:0-203099 GCF_000611875.2 Tatumella sp. UCD-D_suzukii | reverse complement strand
CGCGGGAGTGTATCTTCAGGTAAGGAGGTGATCCAACCGCAGGTTCCCCTACGGTTACCTTGTTACGACTTCACCCCAGTCATGAATCACAAAGTGGTAAACGCCCTCCCGAAGGTTAAGCTATCTACTTCTTTTGCAACCCACTCCCATGGTGTGACGGGCGGTGTGTACAAGGCCCGGGAACGTATTCACCGTAGCATTCTGATCTACGATTACTAGCGATTCCGACTTCATGGAGTCGAGTTGCAGACTCCAATCCGGACTACGACGCACTTTATGAGGTCCGCTTGCTCTCGCGAGGTCGCTTCTCTTTGTATGCGCCATTGTAGCACGTGTGTAGCCCTACTCGTAAGGGCCATGATGACTTGACGTCATCCCCACCTTCCTCCGGTTTATCACCGGCAGTCTCCTTTGAGTTCCCGACCGAATCGCTGGCAACAAAGGATAGGGGTTGCGCTCGTTGCGGGACTTAACCCAACATTTCACAACACGAGCTGACGACAGCCATGCAGCACCTGTCTCAGAGTTCCCGAAGGCACCAAGGCATCTCTGCCAAGTTCTCTGGATGTCAAGAGTAGGTAAGGTTCTTCGCGTTGCATCGAATTAAACCACATGCTCCACCGCTTGTGCGGGCCCCCGTCAATTCATTTGAGTTTTAACCTTGCGGCCGTACTCCCCAGGCGGTCGACTTAACGCGTTAGCTCCGGAAGCCACTNACAAAGGATAGGGGTTGCGCTCGTTGCGGGACTTAACCCAACATTTCACAACACGAGCTGACGACAGCCATGCAGCACCTGTCTCAGAGTTCCCGAAGGCACCAAGGCATCTCTGCCAAGTTCTCTGGATGTCAAGAGTAGGTAAGGTTCTTCGCGTTGCATCGAATTAAACCACATGCTCCACCGCTTGTGCGGGCCCCCGTCAATTCATTTGAGTTTTAACCTTGCGGCCGTACTCCCCAGGCGGTCGACTTAACGCGTTAGCTCCGGAAGCCACTCCTCAAGGGAACAGCCTCCAAGTCGACATCGTTTACGGCGTGGACTACCAGGGTATCTAATCCTGTTTGCTCCCCACGCTTTCGCACCTGAGCGTCAGTCTTTGTCCAGGGGGCCGCCTTCGCCACCGGTATTCCTCCAGATCTCTACGCATTTCACCGCTACACCTGGAATTCTACCCCCCTCTACAAGACTCTAGTCTGCCAGTTTCGAATGCAGTTCCCGGGTTGAGCCCGGGGATTTCACATCCGACTTGACAGACCGCCTGCGTGCGCTTTACGCCCAGTAATTCCGATTAACGCTTGCACCCTCCGTATTACCGCGGCTGCTGGCACGGAGTTAGCCGGTGCTTNGTATCTAATCCTGTTTGCTCCCCACGCTTTCGCACCTGAGCGTCAGTCTTTGTCCAGGGGGCCGCCTTCGCCACCGGTATTCCTCCAGATCTCTACGCATTTCACCGCTACACCTGGAATTCTACCCCCCTCTACAAGACTCTAGTCTGCCAGTTTCGAATGCAGTTCCCGGGTTGAGCCCGGGGATTTCACATCCGACTTGACAGACCGCCTGCGTGCGCTTTACGCCCAGTAATTCCGATTAACGCTTGCACCCTCCGTATTACCGCGGCTGCTGGCACGGAGTTAGCCGGTGCTTCTTCTGCGGGTAACGTCAATCAATCGTGCTATTAACACGACTGCCTTCCTCCCCGCTGAAAGTACTTTACAACCCGAAGGCCTTCTTCATACACGCGGCATGGCTGCATCAGGCTTGCGCCCATTGTGCAATATTCCCCACTGCTGCCTCCCGTAGGAGTCTGGACCGTGTCTCAGTTCCAGTGTGGCTGGTCATCCTCTCAGACCAGCTAGGGATCGTCGCCTAGGTGAGCCATTACCTCACCTACAAGCTAATCCCATCTGGGCACATCCGATGGTGCGAGGCCCGAAGGTCCCCCGCTTTGGTCTTGCGACATTATGCGGTATTAGCTACCGTTTCCAGTAGTTATCCCCCTCCATCAGGCAGTTTCCCAGACATTACTCACCCGTCCGCCACTCGTCACCCAAGGAGCAAGCTCCTCTGTGCTACCGTTCGACTTGCATGTGTTAGGCCTGCCGCCAGCGTTCAATCTGAGCCATGATCAAACTCTTCAATTTAAGTTTGATTTGCTNTCGCCTAGGTGAGCCATTACCTCACCTACAAGCTAATCCCATCTGGGCACATCCGATGGTGCGAGGCCCGAAGGTCCCCCGCTTTGGTCTTGCGACATTATGCGGTATTAGCTACCGTTTCCAGTAGTTATCCCCCTCCATCAGGCAGTTTCCCAGACATTACTCACCCGTCCGCCACTCGTCACCCAAGGAGCAAGCTCCTCTGTGCTACCGTTCGACTTGCATGTGTTAGGCCTGCCGCCAGCGTTCAATCTGAGCCATGATCAAACTCTTCAATTTAAGTTTGATTTGCTGAAACGAGTTCAGCGATGCTCAAGTGTAAAACACTCATAATGAATTTCATTATGTGTTCACTCTTAAGACTTGATATGTTTTACGTCCGGAGACGTTGATATCAATCCTGCGAGTGCCCACACAGATTGTCTGATAAATTGTTAAAGAGCGTTGCAACTCAACCGTTTAGGTTGTTGTTGCGAGGTGGCGTATATTACGCTTTTCACCTCAGGAGTCAACCACTATTTCGTGATTTTTTCTCCCGGACCGAATCGCTTCAGTCCCTGTCACGCCGTGGCGCTTAGCGCTTTGCCGTGTCAGTGGGAGCGCATTATAGGGAGATAATTTTTTCTGACAAGGGTTTATTCCAAATTAATTTCTGAGTGTCGCTTTTTTATCCATTTTGCTGTTTTATGTGCTGTTTTGAGTAAAAAAAACACTAATAGTCGCTATTTTTTCTACATACTTATTACTCTTTCCGGGATCAGTACTGAATAATGACTGAATGCTCAGCCTGAGGCTAAGGTAAATGCCGCGGCTTATCTGAAAATAAAAGGATACTTAATGGTTCGCTCTGCACGCAGTATGTCTGGCCTACCCTGGATAGCAGCGATGGCTTTCTTTATGCAGTCGCTGGACGCCACTATTCTGAATACTGCCCTGCCGGCTATTGCACACAGTATGGATCGCCCTCCGTTAGCCATGCAGTCGGCAGTCATCAGTTATACATTAACCGTGGCCATGCTTATTCCGGTAAGCGGCTGGCTGGCTGACCGGTTCGGTACACGGCGGATTTTTATTCTGGCCGTCAGTCTTTTTGCGTTAGGTTCTTTGACCTGTGCACTTTCCGGCACTCTGCCTATGCTGGTTGTTTCCCGGGTCATCCAGGGGATTGGCGGTGCCATGATGATGCCCGTAGCCCGCCTTGCGCTACTGAGGGCCTATCCCCGTAGTGAATTACTGCCTATTCTGAACTTTGTGACGATGCCAGGATTAATCGGCCCGGTACTGGGCCCGGTGTTGGGCGGGATCCTGGTTACCTATGCGACATGGCACTGGATATTTCTTATTAATATCCCGATAGCGTTAGCCGGGGTCTTTTTTGCCCGAAAATATATGCCCGATTTTACCACCCCCAAACGGCGGTTTGATGCGCCTGGCTTTTTACTGTTTGGTCTCGGGCTGGTACTGATCTCTGTTGGTATTGAGTTATTTGGTGAACAACTGGTACGCAGTTCACTGGCCGCTGCCATTCTGATTAGCGGGGTTATCCTGCTATTACTCTATATAAGACATGCCAGAAATCACCCTGCACCTCTGATAGGTCTGCCAATGTTTAAGACGCGGACCTTTTCTATCGGGATCATCGGTAATATAGCTTCGCGCTTAGGGACAGGCTCAGTTCCATTCCTGATGCCACTGATGCTACAGGTAGGGTTCGGGTATTCCGCTCTGCTCGCTGGCTGTATTATGGTTCCGACCGCTCTCGGTTCTATCCTCGCAAAATCACTGGTGACCCGGGTTCTGCGAAGCCTGGGTTATCGCCGGACTCTGGTGATTGTCACCGGAGTGATTGGCCTGTTCGTCGCAAGCTTCTCATTGCAATCACCGGGCCTTCCCTTCTGGATACTGCTGGTACCGTTATTTGTAATGGGAATGTTTATGTCGATGCAATTTACCTCCATGAACACCATCACCCTGGCCGATCTCACAGATGACAACGCCAGCTCAGGAAACAGCGTACTGGCCGTCACCCAGCAACTGGCTATCAGCTTTGGTGTGGCAGTCAGTGCTGCCGTCTTACGTTTCTGGCAAAACATTTCAGGCGAGGCGCTCTGGGATTTTCATGCCACCTTCCTGAGTATGGGGATTGTGACGCTGTTATCCGCACTGATCTTCCTGCTACTGAGACCGGAAGATGGTAAAAACCTGATTCACGATCGTGAAAAGAAAAAAGCTAAAGCGTAATCTCTTGCAACAGAAGTTCACTTCATTCACTCCGGTGCCAGACAGCATGTAATCACAGCTATCGGTAGCAGTAAGAAGAGCGAGTCCTGAGCCTTCGGTGACCAGATAGCGGGCCGATAAAAAAAGGGGGGCAGATAACCTGCCCCCCTTTTCTCAGAACTCTACCTGAGTCCCCAGTTCAATGACCCGGTTTGGCGGGATTTCAAACTGATCCGGTGCCCGTAACGCATTACGTTGCAGAGCCATAAATAACTTACCGCGCAATCGCAGATACCACGGACGTTTCCCTAAAATCAGTGACTCACGTGACATAAAGAACGAGGTATCCATCATTCTGCAGTTCAGCCCTTCCAGTCCGCACCGATGGAAGATTTCTTCTACATTTGGCGTTTCACGCCAGCCGTAGCTGGCGACCACCCGCCAGAAGGTCGGGGAGAGCTGCTCTATCGTGACACGACGAACATTATGGACATACGGGGCATCTTCGGTACGTAATGTCAGCAACACTACCCGCTCATGCAATATTTTGTTGTGTTTAAGGTTGTGCAGCATCGCAAAAGGAATGACATTCAGCACTCTGGACATAAACACCGCTGTTCCCGGCACCCGAAGTGGCGGGTTTTTCTCCAGTGACGCTATCATCGCTTCCAGGGAGTTACCGTGTTCATGCATCCTGCGCAGGACGCGGAACCGCTCGCTTTTCCAGGTCGTCATAATAATAAACATGACCAGTGCCAGACAAAGCGGCAGCCAGCCACCTGAGAAGATTTTTATCAGGTTGGCACTGAATAAAGGCACATCAATGCACAGTAATACGATGAAAATCATACCCACCAGGAAAATATTCCAGTGCCAGTTTTTACGTGCGACCGTACAGGACAGGATAGTGGTCAGGATCATCGTGCCGGTGACGGCAATACCATAAGCCGCGGCAAGATTGCTGGAATGTTTGAAACAGATAATGACCACCAGCACCGCCGAATACAGTAACCAGTTGATCATAGGGATATAGATCTGGCCGGATTCCATTTCTGACGTATGGATGATTCGCATCGGTGACAAATAACCGAGACGTACCGCCTGTCGGGTCAGTGAAAATACCCCGGAGATCACTGCCTGCGAGGCAATCACGGTGGCCAGGGTCGCCAGCAGTAACATCGGGATCAAAGCCCAGTCCGGTGCCAGCAGGAAGAACGGGTTTTTAATGGCATCAGGATGAGCAAGCAATAATGCGCCCTGACCAAAATAGTTGAGAACCAGTGAAGGCAGAACCACACAAAACCAGGCGATACGTATCGGTAATTTCCCGAAATGCCCCATATCGGCATATAAGGCTTCAACCCCGGTAATAGACAGGACTACCGCACCCAGCGCAAAAAAGGACACCATTTTGTAATGCAGGAAAAACTCAACCGCATGCCAGGGGTTCAGCGCCTGTAATACGACCGGATTCTTTATAATACTGTTAACGCCCAGCACCGCCAGGACGACAAACCAGATAAGCATGACCGGTGCAAACATTTTGCCCACAAGCCCGGTACCATGTTTCTGGATCAGAAAAAGAAGAGTCAGTACAGCAATGGAGAGAGGGACAATATAAGCATCCAGTGAGGGGGCCGCAATTTCCAGGCCTTCCATCGCAGACATTACCGAGATGGCAGGCGTAATAACGACCTCGCCATAGAAGAAACTCCCGCCGACCAGCCCCATAATAAGCAAGATAGCGGTGGCCCGGGCACCGGTATTTCGTCCGGCAAGAGACATCAGTGTCAGGATCCCGCCTTCACCGGCATTATCCGCCCGCATGACGTAGCTGATATATTTCAGAGAAACGACAAGGATTAATAACCAGAAAATCAATGACAGAAAGCCAAACACTGACTCCTGCTCGATGCCGAAACCAAATTGCCCCGAAAGACACTCACGTAGTGTATACAGCGGGCTGGTACCTATATCACCATAAACCACACCGATAGCTGCTAGCGTCAATGCGCCGGTTGATTGTTTGTTATTTGAGCTCATATCATTTTATCTTGTTTTTAACCAGTCCCGTAAAAACGTGCCTTATTAACTGCTAAAGTGGCACAGTATGCACTTATTCATCAGAAAACCCACCCGGTATTGATAAAAGGTCTCTAAAATTCATTATTAACCCGTTGCAGAACCCTGCAGTAATAAGACAATCTTAAAGGTTATCATTTAGCACCCCCTCTGCCGGTTTGTCATGGCAAGATGCCGGAAAGACCGCACTCCGGCGGTGATTACAAGGACTCAATTATTATTATGGCATTGACTCATCTTTTAGCTGACAGAATTACGCGCCTCAGCGATATGCTGGAAAAAGGGCTGTATGAAAGACACCATACTATCCGGTTGTGTCTGCTGGCAGCTCTTTGTGGTGAAAGCGTATTCCTGATGGGTCCCCCCGGCATTGCCAAAAGTCTGATTGCCCGTCGGCTGAAATATGCATTTCAGGATGCCCGTGCTTTTGAATATCTGATGACCCGCTTTTCAACTCCTGAAGAAGTCTTTGGTCCGCTCTCTATTCAGGCGCTAAAAGATGAAGGACGTTATCAGCGTCTGACCAAAGGCTATCTTCCTGAAGCGGAAATAGTGTTCCTGGATGAAATATGGAAAGCGGGACCGGCCATCCTGAATACGTTACTCACAGCCATTAATGAACGCCGGTTTCGTAACGGTGACAGTGAGGCCACCATCCCGATGCGATTACTGATCACCGCATCCAATGAATTCCCGGAAGAAGACAGTGGCCTGACCGCCCTCTATGACCGTATGCTGATACGACTATGCCTTGATAATGTCAGTAGCAAAAATAATTTCCGTAATATGCTGATCGCCTCAGGAGAAGACACCGTGCTTTCTTCGTGGGGATCTTTACGTATTACCCATGACGAATATCAGCAATGGCAGAAAAATATTACCCGCATCGCCCTGCCGGATCCTGTTTTTGAGCTGATTTACCGGTTACGCCACCAGCTGGAAAATCAGGCTGAAGCGCCCTATATCTCAGACCGCCGCTGGAAGAAAGCCACCCGGTTACTGCAGGCTAGCGCATTTTTCAGTGGGCGTGAGTCAATTGCACCTGTGGACCTGATATTACTGAAAGACTGTTTATGGCACGACACAGCCTCCATGCAACTGATTGAGCAGGAAATACGATCACTGGTCACCGGGTACGGATGGGAGCAACAGGCAATATTACTCAAACTGCAACAGCTGCAAGCCCGCAGGATCACACTGCAACAACAGACGAACGAGCAACAAATATTAACGCTGGAAAAACAAAGCTCACTGTTTGGCCGGAAAGCGCATCCATCCTTGCCGCAAGACCTGACAGAGGAACAGCTGACGCTGATACTGCTGCACCCCCTGACACTGCATGATTTAAAAGTATCGCATCTGGTGATCAACAGAGGATCACTGAACCAATGGTTGCAGAAAGGCGGAGAGATTAAAGGCAAACTTAACGGGATGGGCTTTGCACAATCACTGGATTTATATATTGATGAACGGAACCGGTTGAATATCCGGGATATCAGTCTGCAATCCTCCGGGCTGAGTGCGTCTCCCCGCCGCCCGGACAATACGCTGCCCGAGGAAATCGCCCTCGGCCTGCAGGCCCTGAAAGAACAGTTACAGGCACAACGTTTACTGTTCCGTCAGCATCAGCAATGCCTTTTCATCGACGATCAGTGGCTGGCGGTGATTGAACACAGCCTGCAGGATGTGGCCGATCAGATAGAACAGGCAATGCAATGATTTCTATCGATACACTGCTAAGTCTGCTGTCATTTAATGATTACGATACAGTGAATGACTTTCTGACAACACTACTGGCTGCCCCGCAGCTGGTGATGTTTCTGGAAAAAAGCCCGGCGCTAAAAAAAGCACTGTTGCGTGATTTACCTGCGATTAAAGCCGCCATCAGCGAAGAGCAGAAAAATACACCGGTACCGGCGACGCTGGCTCAGGAGTTTGCGCTCTATACCCGGCAAAGAGCGCTCAGCCTGTATACCTTCAGCCAGCAGTTGCCTGAAACCCTGCAGGCTCTGGAACAGCTCAACTCTCCGTTTACAGAAGAAGCGGAAAAACTGAGGAGACAGGCCGATGACACCCTGTTTACGCCGGCACAACACAGCCTTTTCTTTCAACGCTGGCGGCTGAACCTGACGTTACAGACGGCAAGCCTGAATGAAAACCTGCTGGAACAGCACAGAGATCGCATAATCAATGAATTACAGCAACGGATTACGCTCACCGGTCAACTATCCCCCTTGCTGGAAGAAGACGAAGAAGCCGCCGCCGGCCAGTTATGGGACAGGAGTAAAGCCCCATTACAAAAGGGAGATGCAGATTTAATTATTGAATACAGCGAATTTCTGAAAACACATCCTGAGCTTTCCTCTCTGGCAGCACAATTAGGGCGCAGCCACGGATCCGCGGCAGAACCTGCAGAAGAAACCGCCATGGGTGTACAGAAAGTCCGGGTCCCTCATACGGAGTCCGTTCCTGAAGAGGTGAGCGGCATCCACCAAAGCGATGATATTTTACGTCTGCTGCCGACGGAACTGGCAGCGCTGAGCATCACGGAACTTGAACTGGAATTTTATCGCCGGCTGGTGGAAAAACGTCTGCTGACCTATCAGCTTCAGGGAGAATCATCTCATGAAGAACTCCGGCACCACCCCGTGACCGGACACAGGAAAGACCCGACCCCGGCGGGCCCTTTTATTGTCTGTGTGGATACTTCCGGCTCGATGGGTGGATTTAATGAACGCTGTGCAAAGGGATTCTGCCTCGCTTTACTTAAAATCGCGCTCACCGGAAAGCGCCGTTGCCACGTGATGTTATTTGCCAGTGAAGTTATCCATTACGAACTGACCGCAGAAGATGGCCTGCAACAGGCCACCCGTTTTCTGAGCCAGCGATTCCGTGGCGGGACCGATCTGGCACAATGCCTGAATACGGTCAGTGACTACCTGGAAACTGAAGCCTGGCGGGATGCGGATGCCGTCATTATCTCTGACTTTATCGCCCAGCGACTGCCGAAAGAATTGATCCAGCGGCTGGAGAAGATCCGCCAGCAACGGCAACAGCGATTCCATGCCGTCACACTTTCACCGCACGGTAAGCCCGGGATCCTGCGAATATTTGACCATATCTGGACATTTGATACCCGGCTAAGGATGCGATTACTGCGACGCCTGAAAAGGTAGGGCTATGCTGATTCTCTGCTATAGTCAGTATATATATGCCTTTGCATAGCGGAGCCCTTCAGTAATGATACCCGACCGTCAGCCACACCTGCCTTTACCGTCTTATACGGTTCCTTTAACCGGTAAAAATGCCTCAGAAAAACGTCAACAGATCCTGGAATATTTTCTTCACAGCTGGGAACTGTATGAGAGCCTGTTTGAATGCCTGGAGAGTCCGGATGCCTGGACGACAAAGGCTATTTCTTTGCGGCATCCGCTTATTTTCTATTATGCCCATACTGCAACCTTTTATATTAATAAGCTGATTGCAGGCGGATATCTCGACACCCGTATTGATGCCACGCTCGAGTCCATGATGGCTATCGGAGTGGATGAAATGAGCTGGGATGACCTGGATGACCAGCATTACCCATGGCCACCGGTCAGCGATGTCAAAGCGTACCGTCAGAAAGTAAAGCAGCAGGTGCTTCATTTTATTGAAGAGATGCCGCTGGACCTGCCTGTCAGTTGGGACAGCCCGGCATGGGTGATCCTGATGGGGATCGAACATGAAAGGATCCACCTTGAAACCTCCAGTGTGCTCATCCGCCAGCTTCCCCTCAGCCAGGTAAAGCCCTCTCCGTTCTGGCCCCATTGCCCCCGGGCAAGGCATCAGCGCTCACAGGTCCCGGAAAATAGCCTGGTCACGATTGAAGGGGGTCCGGTATCACTGGGTAAAGAAGATGAGACGTACGGCTGGGATAATGAATACGGCTTTCAGCAAACAGAAGTCAGTCCCTTTATGGCCAGCCAAATGCTGGTCAGTCATGCGGAATTTCTGGCATTTGTACAGGCCGGCGGCTACCACACGCGTCGTTTCTGGGACGAAGAAGGCTGGCAATGGCGTGAGTTTGCCCGTGCCGAACACCCGACCTTCTGGGTGGGTGATGTATTGCAACCCGATCAGCTTAAATTACGACTGATGACGGAAGAAGTCCCGATGCCCTGGGACTGGCCAGCCGAAGTGAATCAGCTCGAAGCTGCGGCATTTTGTCGCTGGAAAGCAGAAATGCTGGGGGAGCCGGTCCAGCTCCCCTCAGAAGCAGAGTGGTACCTGTTACGTCAGCGCATACATGAGCCTGCTGCCGGTGAACCTCTGCCTGCAAATATCAATCTAAGCTATGCCGCCTCACCGTGTCCGGTGGATCTTTTTCCGCAGGAGGGGTTTTACGATATCGTCGGGAATGTCTGGCAGTGGACGACGACACCTATCAGTGGTTTCCCCGGGTTCAAAGTACATCCGTTGTATGACGATTTTTCGACACCGACGTTTGACGGAAAACACAATCTGATTAAAGGCGGCAGCTTCATTTCGACAGGAAACGAGACGCTGAAATCAGCCCGATATGCATTTCGACGGCATTTCTTTCAGCATGCCGGTTTCCGGTATGTGATCTCATCTCACCAGGAAACGCAGAAAGTGAACCCCTATGAAACAGACCTGATGGTCTCACAATATCTGGATTTTCAGTACGGTCCGGATAAGTTCGGTATCGCCAATTATGCGAAGGTACTGGTGGAGAAAGCCCTGCCCTGGTGTGAGTCGCGGGCACATGCCCTGGATATCGGCTGTGCAACCGGCCGCGCAACATTTGAATTGTCACGTTATTTCTCTCAGGTGACCGGCATGGATTATTCGGCACGCTTTATTGATGTGGCAGAAAAGCTTTCTGCGGGAGAAGAGTTCCGCTACCAGATCCCGAGTGAAGGTGAGCTGGTGGATTACCGGACATTACAGCTAAACGATGCCTTACCTGACTATGCTGCACAAGGACCTGTACATTTTACGCAGGGTGATGCCTGTAACCTGAAAGCCCGTCCGGGAGCGTTTGACCTGGTTTTCGCCTCAAATCTGCTGGACAGACTGCGTGAACCCCGGCGTTTTCTGGAGAACATTACGCCGATGCTGCGTCCGGGTGGGATCTTACTGCTCTCTTCACCTTATACCTGGCTTGAAGAATATACGCCTAAAGAGAACTGGCTGGGCGGAGTCCGTGAGAACGGAGAAGCAGTGACAACCTTACAGGCATTACGGCGCATTCTGCAGGCCGATTTTGAGGAGATTACGCCGCCGGAGGACATTCCCTTTGTGATCAGAGAAACGTCCCGCAAATATCAGCATACGTTGGCTCAGCTGACGCTCTGGCGTAAAAAATAGTGGCCCGGCAGGAATAGCTGGCTCCGGTCAGCTATTCCTTGCCAGCCTGCGCCAGGGGGATTACTGTCACTGTTTACCTTACCCCTGATATAGAAGGAAACAGGATGGCTGATACGCTGCAACTCGATCAACTTGATCGCGATATCCTTAACGCCCTGCTGAATAATGCCAAAACGGCCTATGCTGAACTTGCAAAACAGTTCAGTGTGAGTGCCGGTACCATTCATGTCCGTGTCGAAAAAATGCGTCAGGCCGGGATTATCCTGGGTACCCGCATTGATGTTGATCCAAAAAAACTCGGGTTCGATGTCTGCTGTTTTATCGGCATTATTCTAAAAAGTGCCCGTGATTATCCTGCCGCGCTGAGCAAACTGGAAGCGCTCGACGAAGTTGTGGAGGCCTGGTACACCACCGGCCATTACAGCGTGTTTATCAAGGTGATGTGTCGCTCTATCGATGCCCTTCAACAGGTGCTTATCAATAAGATACAAACCATTGATGAAATTCAGTCCACCGAAACGCTTATCTCTTTACAGAATCCGATCATGCGAACCATCAAGCCCTGATCCTCAGGGCCATTGTGGATAACCTTATTCATGAACGCCCCCTGAACTGGCCGCCTTTCCCGCAGAAAATAAAAAATGAATAACCCTGTTGTCCACAGGTGGATCACTGCTTGATCACAGCGTACAATGCACGCCTTTAACAGAGGGAAGATCGATGGCGGATATTACGTTTATCACAGGCAGTACCCTGGGCAGTGCCGAATACGTCGCTGAAGATCTGGCTGAAATTGCAGAAGCAAAGGGGCTTTCTGCCGAAGTTCTGCACGGGCCTGCTTATGATGACGTACCGGCGACAGGGATCTGGCTACTGATCAGCTCAACACATGGTGCCGGTGAAATACCGGATAACCTGTTACCGTTTTTTCAGACGCTTTCAGAGACCCAACCGGATCTTTCAGCCGTTCGTTACGGTGCTATAGGTATCGGTAACCATGAATATGACCTGTTCTGCGGTGCTATACGGACCCTGGATCAACAATTACAGGCATTGGGAGCGACACGGATCGGCGATCGACTGGAAATAGATGTCCTGGAACACGATGTGCCTGAGGATCCGGCCACAGAATGGTTTCAACAGTGGATATCACTGATTTAGATCCCCCTGGCCACGGTGATTGATCGTTTATTTCCAATGATCCGTGGTGATTAGTCCTGTTTTGTGATCTTTTTTTTCGGTTTTTCTGTGTATAACTCACCCTTAAACGTGCGTATAACCGGTAGTTATCCAATGAATAACCCTTGCTGCTTTTTCGACCTGTGTATAAGTCACCCTTTTGATCTCAGCTTATACGTGAAAGGATCACCGATCATTCACAGCATACGATCCTTATTAGATCACTGTTAAGTAACAGGAAAAAACCCTTATCCACAAGATCAGTGGATCCTAATAAGAGATCTAACAGAAAGATCATACATAAAATAAAGATCTTTCTTTTAAACCCCTAACGATCCTGCCACTTTCGCCGGTCAGGGAATTTAAGTAGAATCCTCCCCCGGGATAGACTCCCAACCGTTAATCTACTGAGGTACTGCTCCATGTTTTATCCAGATCCTTTTGACGTCATCATCATCGGTGGTGGTCATGCAGGGACAGAAGCAGCGATGGCTGCTGCCCGAATGGGTCAGCAAACCCTGCTACTGACACACAACATCGATACGCTGGGACAAATGTCGTGTAACCCGGCAATTGGTGGTATCGGAAAGGGACATCTGGTTAAAGAAGTCGATGCTATGGGCGGCCTGATGGCACAGGCAATCGACAAAGCAGGGATCCAGTTTAGAATACTAAACAGCAGCAAAGGCCCGGCAGTCAGGGCGACCCGTGCACAAGCGGATCGCGTACTCTATCGGCAGGCAGTACGTACTGCGCTTGAAAACCAGCCTAACCTGATGATCTTCCAGCAAGCCGTGGATGATCTTATCGTCGAAAACGATCAGGTTGTGGGTGCTGTCACTCAGATGGGCTTACGCTTTCGTGCAAAAGCCGTGGTATTGACTGTCGGAACGTTCCTTGACGGTAAAATTCATATCGGTCTGGATAATTACAGTGGTGGCCGTGCCGGTGATCCTCCTTCAGTTCCGTTGGCACGCCGCTTACGTGAGCTGCCGCTGCGCGTGGATCGTCTGAAAACCGGGACACCTCCCCGCATTGATGCCAGAACGATCGATTTTTCGGTGCTGACGCCGCAACACGGTGATACACCGATGCCGGTTTTTTCGTTCATGGGGAAAGCCAGTGATCATCCGCAGCAGATGGCGTGTTACATCACGCATACCAATGAAAAAACGCATGAAGTGATCCGTAATAACCTCGATCGCAGCCCGATGTATGCCGGGGTGATCGAAGGGATCGGTCCGCGTTATTGTCCGTCGATTGAAGACAAGGTCATGCGTTTTGCCGATCGTAACGCCCATCAGATCTTCCTGGAGCCGGAAGGACTGACCAGCAACGAAATTTATCCGAACGGGATATCGACCAGTTTACCGTTTGATGTCCAGATGCAGATTGTCCGTTCTATGCATGGACTGGAAAATGCAAAAATTATTCGCCCGGGGTATGCCATTGAGTATGACTTCTTTGACCCGCGGGATCTGAAACCGACGCTTGAGAGTAAATACATCAGCGGGTTGTTCTTTGCCGGACAAATTAACGGGACTACCGGATATGAAGAAGCCGCAGCCCAGGGACTACTGGCCGGCCTGAATGCCGGGCGTTTCTCAGCAGACAAAGAAGGCTGGACCCCACGCAGGGATAACGCTTATCTCGGTGTTCTGGTCGATGACCTGTGCACCCTGGGAACCAAAGAACCGTACCGGATGTTTACCTCCCGTGCAGAATATCGTCTGATGTTGCGTGAAGACAATGCCGATCTTCGTCTGACAGCGATCGGTCGCGAACTGGGGCTGGTGGATGATGAACGCTGGGCTCATTTCAACCAGAAGCTGGAATCAGTGGAACTGGAGCGTCAGCGCTTACGTGATATCCATGTCCATCCTAAGTCCGGGAACGTTGAAGAGATCAATGCGGTACTGAGTGCCTCCCTCACCAAAGAAGCGAATGGTGAAGATTTGCTGCGCCGTCCGGAACTGACGTACGAAAAATTAATGACTTTACCAGGCTTTGGCCCCGCGCTTGCTGATCCGTCAGCCGCTGAACAGGTGGAAGTACAGGTGAAGTATGAAGGCTATATTGCCCGCCAGCTGGAAGAAATTTCGCGCCAGCAGCGTAATGAAAACACCGTATTACCTGCAGACCTCGATTACCGTAACGTGAATGGTCTTTCTAACGAGGTGATAGCGAAGCTTAACGATCATAAACCTTCTTCCATTGGTCAGGCTTCACGTATTTCAGGTATTACGCCAGCCGCCATCTCTATTTTGCTTATTTACCTGAAAAAACAGGGTTTACTTCGTAAAAGTGCCTGAGTCTTCAGTAACTGCAGGGGAAACCATTCGGTTTCCCCGCTAACAGGAATTTCCTTCGTGATTAATACTCTTTCCTCGCTACTTCACCGCGCTGGTATTTCGCTCTCCGATCAGCAAAAACATCAGCTGGTCAGTTATGTCGGTATGCTGGACAAGTGGAACAAAGCTTATAACCTGACTTCCGTTCGTGACCCTCAGCAGATGCTTATCCGCCATATTATGGACAGTATTGTTGTTGCACCTTACCTGGAAGGCCGGAAATTTATAGATGTCGGTACCGGCCCGGGATTGCCAGGTATTCCACTATCCATTGTCTGTCCGCATGCACATTTCACCTTACTGGACAGCCTGGGTAAGCGGGTTCGTTTTTTACGGCAGGTGCAGCACGAACTGAAACTGGAAAATATCACGCCGGTGCAAAGTCGGGTTGAGGCTTTTACTGACGAGCCGCTGTTTGATGGGGTGATAAGCCGGGCATTTGCTTCTTTGCAGGATATGGTGAGCTGGTGCCATCACCTGCCGGCGGCAGGGCAGGGGCGCTTTTATGCACTGAAAGGGCAGGTTCCGGATGAAGAGCTTTCTGCACTCCCTGAACATCTGGTTCTGGAATCCGTCATATCATTACAGGTACCTGACCTGGAAGGTGAGCGGCACCTGGTCATTCTGAAGCAACAATAATTCCTGAATACCCATACCGGCAAACCTTGCCGGTATTCCGCGTTTGTTTCCTCCGCCCGTAGTTAATGTCCTATTTTTACTTTTTTATGTGACCTGCCTGACATAAAAAACGTTATTAAGTCCTGATTTACTCCGCCAGAACAGAAAAACTCTCAGAAATACGGCTTTCCGTTGGATTAATGCTTTATGAAATTTTAACAGATAGTGTGCTAGCGATTCCGTGCCGGATTATCGGGGCTGGAGTATTCGTCGTGATCACTGAATAAGATAGTTTCAGTGCTAATGAGTAAATCTGTTTTATAGAATGCAGGACCAGGACGTTAACCGTAATGAGTGTTACCTCTATGATTAATTTATATTTTTGGTTTTATTTCACTGGCTGATTTTTGTTTGTTTTTACAGTGACACCGGCCTTTAATTTAAAAAACCATTTTTTTTCTTATGTAATTATTCATGAACTGCATGTTGTTAATTAAATGATTTTTTTGAATATATCGCATTGTTTACTAAGGTTTTTTTTGATATAGATTAACAGCGCAGTCTATTTACTGCAGCCTGTTCCGCAAAGCTGTCAGGCGTGTGCGGGAGCATATAATCGAAATATGGTCATTTATATATAAGGATATTTTATGAAAGAGCTTTCAGTGATCGAAACAAATCAGGTAAGCGGTGGTCTTTTTACTTTCTTCACTGGTCCTATCGGTGCAACGATGGGCTTTGCTATCGGTTCAGTGGTTGATGCCGGATGTTCGGGCCTGAACCTGAAATCGAACTTTAAAGTGTCAGGGGCTCTGTTAGGTGGAGGGATTGCCGCTATCGTCGGATTCTCGCCTATTCTGGCAACGGCCGGCATCGGGTTAGGGGTAACGGGCATTGTACAAAATGCTATCAGCATTATCGGTCAGCGCAAGTCCGCCGCCTGATAAGCGGTGTTATGTCTGATTAATCCCTTTTGTCATCACTGGCGGTAATGCCGTCAGTCTCCGGGGGATAGATTATCATCATCCCCCTTTTTAATCGTCACCCCTCCGATGATACTCAGTACCTCAATTTCCGGGGTAAGCCCGGGAATGCCTGTATTACTCCCGGACTTTCGATGGTGAATAAATTACAGCGTTTTTTTATAAATTATTCTTATTTTTTAACCTGAATATCCCGATTATATATTTTATATTTATCCTGTTTGTAAAATAATTGATAAAAAAATGAAATAATAAAACCTTTAATAACAACACTAAATGTGAGGTTAAAGGTGTTTTTCGGGAGTAGTATCTGTTGTACCGCGAAAAGAGTTCAGTTTACGAGAGGAAAACCCTGACTAAAAACGGGCCGAAAAGCTGTAAGTCTGCGATTTTTGGCGAAGATTATGGGTCAAAATTCCGTTTAAGAAAGAATTTTAAATAATTGTTCACCTTTTCTCTACTTACAGATTGAAATCGTAGGAGTGCCCCGTATAATTTGCACGGCTTTTGCTGTTCACTCCTTTGGAGTGGTAACAGTAGTTTGTGTAACACACGATATACCCAACTTAAGTAAGGGAGAGTAAGCCGTCATGTCTGTATCTCTTTATAGTTTGAGATTAGCGCGGACAGTGCTGCTTATTCAACTGGTGACTTTTTTGCTCGTCAGTTGTTTCTTTACTTTAAAAAGCATTCACTGGGGAGCTTCTGCTCTGGCAGGAGGGATGGCGGCATGGTTGCCGGCTGTCCTGTTTACGTTTCTGGCCTGGCGCCTGCAAGGGCAATTTCCGGCTAAAGGGCGTGTTGCCTGGAGTTTTGCCTTAGGTGAAGTCCTGAAAGTCTTCATCACCATCGGATTGCTTGTTGTGGCGTTGGGTGTGTTCGGGGCGGTGTTTTGGCCTCTTGGACTGAGCTGGTTATCGGTGCTGGTGGTGCAAATCATTGCACCGGTTGTAATTAACAAAAAAGGGTAAGATGCATCATGGCCGCAGGAGAAATCTCAACCCCACAGGAATATATAAGTCATCACCTGCAACATTTGCAGCTTGATTTACGTACATTCCAGTTGGTGAATGCGCACGACGCTCCGGCAACTTTCTGGACATTAAACCTGGATTCCATGTTTTTCTCTGTCGTACTGGGTCTGGTCTTTCTGGTACTGTTCCGTAAAGTAGCTAAACATGCTACCAGCGGTGTTCCGGGAAAACTGCAGGCGGCTATTGAACTGGTTGTTGGTTTCGTCGATAGCAATGTTCGTGATATGTATCACGGCAAAAGCAAACTTATCGCCCCGCTGGCACTGACAATTTTTGTCTGGGTCTTTTTAATGAACCTCATGGATCTGTTGCCAATCGATCTGCTGCCTTATCTGGGTGAGCATGTCCTTGGTTTGCCGGCATTGCGTGTTGTGCCGTCTGCAGATGTGAATGTGACATTATCTATGGCGCTGGGCGTATTTATTTTGATTCTGTTTTACAGCATCAAAATGAAAGGCGTAGGTGGTTTTGCTAAGGAACTGACTTTACAGCCTTTCAATCACCCGATCTTCATCCCCATCAACCTGATTCTTGAAGGTGTTAGCTTACTGTCTAAGCCGGTTTCTCTTGGCTTGCGACTGTTCGGTAACATGTATGCGGGTGAATTGATCTTTATCCTGATTGCGGGTCTGTTACCGTGGTGGTCACAGTGGGTTCTGAATGTGCCATGGGCCATTTTCCACATTCTGATCATCTCGTTACAGGCTTTCATTTTCATGGTCCTCACGATTGTCTATCTCTCGATGGCATCTGAAGAGCATTGATATTTTTATCTCAACACTACTGATTTAATTGAAACAAACTGGAGACTGTCATGGAAAACGTGAGTGTGGATCTGCTGTACATGGCTGCCGCTGTGATGATGGGGCTGGCGGCAATCGGTGCTGCGATCGGTATCGGCATCCTTGGTGGGAAATTCCTGGAAGGTGCTGCTCGTCAGCCTGACCTGATCCCTCTGCTGCGCACACAGTTCTTTGTTGTAATGGGTCTGGTGGATGCTATCCCTATGATCGCTGTAGGTCTGGGTCTCTACGTGATGTTTGCTGTCGCCTAGTAACGCCTGGTAATACGGTTGTTTATTCGATGAATTTCAGTGAATAAACAAACTCTGCCGTTTATCACCTGTTTGATGACGGCAGATCAAGCTAACTTAATAAGAGGCATTGTGCTGTGAATATTAATGCAACAATCCTCGGCCAGGCCATCGCGTTTATCCTGTTCGTTGCGTTTTGTATGAAGTACGTATGGCCGCCGATCATGGCTGCTATCGAGAAACGTCAGAAAGAAGTTGCTGACAGTCTCGCTTCTGCAGAACTCGCTAAAAAAGAGCTGGATATCGCTCAGGCTAATGCGTCCGACGAGCTGAAGAAAGCCAAAGAAAACGCTCAGGTTATTATTGAGCAGGCTAACAAGCGTCGTGGCCAGATTCTGGATGAAGCGAAAGCAGAAGCGGAAACTGAACGTAACAAAATCATTGCACAGGCTTACTCTGAAATTGATGCCGAGCGTAAACGTGCACGTGAAGAACTGCGTAAGCAGGTTGCGTTGCTGGCTGTTGCGGGTGCCGAGAAGATTATTGAGCGTTCCGTGGATGAAGCTGCTAATAGCGACATCGTTGATAAACTGGTCGCTGAACTGTAAGGAGGGAGGGGCTGATGTCTGAATTTACCACTGTAGCTCGCCCCTACGCCAAAGCAGCTTTTGACTTTGCTGTTGAACATCAAAGTATTGATCGCTGGCAGAATATGCTGGCTTTTACCGCTGAAGTAGCGAGTGATAAGCAGGTTTCAGGGATCCTTTCCGGTGCTCAGGCACCAGAGACCGTTTCTTCTGCTTTTATCGCGCTTTGTGGTGATCAACTCGATGAGAATGGCCAGAACCTGATTAAGGTGATGGCAGGATATAAACGTTTGAAAGCGCTTCCGGCAGTACTGGAGCAGTTCATTCAATTACGTGACGCTTATGAAGCGATTGCCGAAGTTGACGTTACTTCTGCCAACGAGTTGAGTGAAGAGCAGCTGAATAAAATCAGCGCGGCGATGGAAAAACGTTTATCACGCAAAGTTAAGCTGAATTGCAAAATCGATAAGTCTGTCATTGCAGGCGTAGTCATCCAGGCTGGTGACATGGTTATTGACGGCAGCGTCCGCGGCCGTCTTGAGCGTCTGGCAGACGACTTGCAGTCTTAAGGGGACTGGAGCATATGCAACTGAATTCCACCGAAATCAGCGAACTGATCAAGCAGCGCATTGCTCAGTTCAATGTCGTGAGCGAAGCTCACAATGAAGGTACTATTGTTTCTGTAAGTGACGGTATCATCCGCATCAACGGCCTGGCCGATGTGATGCAGGGTGAGATGATTGCCCTGCCGGGTAACCGTTACGCGATTGCACTGAACCTGGAGCGCGACTCTGTAGGTGCTGTCGTTATGGGCCCATACATGGATCTTGCCGAAGGCATGAAAGTGAAATGTACTGGCCGTATTCTGGAAGTGCCGGTTGGTCGCGGTTTACTGGGGCGTGTTGTTAACACCCTGGGTGAACCTATTGATGGTAAAGGCCCGGTTGAAAACGATGGTTTCTCACCTGTAGAAGTTATCGCACCGGGTGTTATCGATCGTCAGTCTGTTGATCAGCCTGTCCAGATTGGTTACAAAGCCGTTGATGCCATGATCCCTGTCGGTCGTGGTCAGCGTGAGCTGATCATCGGTGACCGTCAGACCGGTAAAACGGCGATGGCTATCGATGCTATCATCAACCAGCGCGACTCAGGCATTAAATGTGTCTACGTAGCGATCGGCCAGAAAGCGTCAACGATTTCTAACGTTGTACGTAAACTGGAAGAGCATGGCGCACTGGCAAATACCATTGTCGTTGTTGCTTCTGCTTCTGAGTCTGCAGCTCTGCAATACCTGGCGCCTTATGCCGGTTGTGCGATGGGTGAATACTTCCGTGACCGTGGTGAAGATGCTCTGATTGTTTACGATGACCTGTCCAAACAGGCCGTTGCTTACCGTCAGATTTCTCTGCTGCTGCGTCGTCCGCCGGGCCGTGAAGCATTCCCTGGTGACGTTTTCTACCTCCACTCCCGTCTGCTGGAGCGTGCATCACGCGTAAATGCTGAGTACGTTGAAGCATTCACTAAAGGTGCAGTGAAAGGTAAAACCGGTTCTCTGACAGCTCTGCCTATCATTGAAACTCAGGCGGGTGACGTTTCTGCGTTCGTTCCGACTAACGTAATTTCGATTACTGATGGTCAGATCTTCCTGGAATCTAACCTGTTCAACTCCGGTATCCGTCCTGCGGTTAACCCTGGGATCTCTGTATCTCGTGTGGGTGGTGCAGCACAGACTAAAATCGTCAAGAAACTGTCCGGCGGTATCCGTACTGCTCTGGCACAGTACCGTGAACTGGCAGCCTTCTCTCAGTTCGCGTCTGACCTTGATGATGCGACCCGTAAGCAGCTGGAACACGGACAGAAAGTGACTGAACTGCTGAAGCAGAAACAGTACGCTCCAATGTCTGTTGCACAGCAAGGCCTGGTCCTGTTTGCGGTTGAGCGCGGTTACCTGGGTGATGTTGAGGTTTCTAAAATCCTCAGCTTTGAGTCTTCGCTGCTGGCATTCGCCGATCGCGAACATGCTGAACTGATGCAGGAAATCAACCAAGCGGGTAACTTTAACGGCGAAATCGAAGCGAAGCTTACCGCTCTGCTCGATTCGTTTAAAGCAACTCAGTCCTGGTAATGTCTTGCGGCTTGCCTGAAGTGGCAAGCCGCCTGACTTTGAGGAGAAGCTCATGGCCGGCGCAAAAGAAATACGTAGTAAGATCGGAAGCGTAAAGAATACGCAGAAGATCACCAAAGCGATGGAAATGGTCGCCGCCTCCAAAATGCGTAAAACGCAGGAACGCATGGCGGCCAGCCGTCCGTATGCAGATGCTATTCGCAAAGTGATTGGTCACTTGGCGTTAGGCAATCTGGAATACAAGCACCCTTACCTGGAAGAGCGTGACGTTAAGCGCGTCGGCTATCTGGTCGTTTCTACCGACCGCGGGCTTTGTGGTGGTCTGAACATTAACTTGTTCAAAAAATTGCTGGCAGATATGAAAGCCTGGTCCGAAAAAGGGGTTCAGAGCGATCTGGCCATTATCGGATCTAAAGGCCTGTCTTTCTTTGGATCTGCAGGTGCTAATATTGTGGCTCAGGCGTCAGGCTTAGGTGATAAACCGGAACTGTCAGACCTGATAGGCCCGGTAAAAGTCATGCTGCAAGCCTACGATGAAGGCCGCATCGACAAACTTTATGTCGTTAGCAATAAATTTAACAACACCATGTCCCAGACTCCGGTCCTCAATCAGCTGTTACCGTTACCGGCAACAGATAATGATGAAGAACTGAAGACAAAAACATGGGATTACCTGTACGAACCCGATCCAAAAGCGCTGCTGGATACTCTGCTGCGTCGTTATGTCGAGTCTCAGGTTTATCAGGGTGTTGTAGAAAACCTGGCCAGCGAGCAGGCAGCCCGTATGGTGGCAATGAAAGCTGCAACCGATAACGGTGGCGAGCTGATCAAAGAGCTTCAGTTGGTTTACAACAAAGCCCGCCAGGCCAGCATCACCCAGGAACTTACCGAGATTGTCTCGGGAGCCTCCGCGGTTTAACCAGGTAACGAATTAGGTAGAGGATTCAAGATGGCAGCTGGAAAGATTGTCCAGATTATCGGCGCCGTAGTTGACGTCGAGTTCCCTCAGGACGCTGTACCACAGGTGTACAACGCTCTTGAGGTTGAAAATGGTGATACCCGTCTGGTGCTGGAAGTTCAGCAGCAGCTGGGCGGTGGTGTCGTTCGTACGATTGCAATGGGAACCTCTGACGGCCTGAAACGTGGCCTTAAGGTGACCGATCTGCAAAAACCGATTCAGGTACCGGTCGGTAAAGCGACGCTGGGCCGTATCATGAACGTACTGGGTCAGCCAATCGATATGAAAGGCGACCTGAAGAACGAAGATGGTAGCAATGTTGAGGTGAACTCTATTCACCGTGCAGCGCCAAGCTACGAAGAACTGGCTAACTCTACTGAGCTGCTGGAAACGGGTATCAAGGTTATCGACCTGATCTGTCCGTTTGCAAAAGGCGGTAAAGTGGGTCTGTTCGGTGGTGCGGGTGTAGGTAAGACCGTCAACATGATGGAACTGATCCGTAACATCGCTATCGAGCACTCTGGTTACTCTGTATTTGCAGGGGTGGGTGAGCGTACCCGTGAAGGTAACGACTTCTACCACGAAATGACCGAGTCTAACGTTCTGGATAAAGTTGCTCTGGTTTATGGCCAGATGAACGAGCCACCAGGAAACCGTCTGCGCGTTGCGCTGACCGGTCTGACTATGGCTGAAAAATTCCGTGACGAAGGCCGTGACGTACTGCTGTTCGTTGATAACATTTATCGTTATACCCTGGCCGGTACTGAAGTTTCAGCACTGCTGGGTCGTATGCCTTCTGCGGTAGGTTATCAGCCAACACTGGCCGAAGAAATGGGTGTTCTTCAGGAACGTATCACGTCAACCAAAACCGGTTCAATCACTTCCGTACAGGCAGTGTATGTACCTGCGGATGACCTGACTGACCCGTCTCCGGCAACAACCTTTGCTCACCTGGACTCAACAGTCACCCTGAGCCGTCAGATTGCATCCCTGGGTATTTACCCGGCGGTTGACCCGCTGGATTCCACCAGCCGTCAGCTGGATCCAATGGTTGTAGGTCAGGAGCACTATGATATCGCCCGTGGCGTGCAGTCTATTCTGCAACGTTATCAGGAACTGAAAGATATCATTGCTATTCTGGGTATGGACGAACTGTCTGAAGACGACAAACTGCTGGTTTCACGTGCACGTAAAATTCAGCGCTTCCTGTCTCAGCCATTCTTCGTTGCAGAGATCTTTACCGGTGCGCCTGGTAAGTACGTTTCTCTGAAAGACACCATCCGTGGCTTCAAAGGTATTATGGACGGTGAGTTTGACCATATGCCTGAGCAGGCTTTCTACATGGTTGGTTCTATTGACGAAGCGGTAGAAAAAGCTAAGAAACTGTAATTTCAGTTTCCCGGGAGGATTGATATGGCTAAGATTTATCACCTGGACGTTGTCAGCGCTGAACAGCAAATGTTCAGCGGTGAAGTACAACATATCCAGGTGTCAGGTAGTGAAGGTGAACTGGGTATTTTTCCCGGTCATGCCCCGCTCCTGACTGCCATCAAACCTGGTATGGTTCGTATCGTCAAAGAGAATAACAGCGAAGAGTTTATTTATCTCTCCGGTGGCATTCTGGAAGTTCAGCCAACAGCTGTCACAGTCATGGCTGATACCGCCATCCGTGGCGACGATCTGGACGAAGCTCGAGCTCTGGAAGCAAAACGTAAAGCAGAAGAACATATGAACAAAAGTCACGGCGACGTGGACTATGCTCAGGCCTCTGCTGAACTGGCGAAAGCCATTGCTAAACTGCGCGTGATCGAACTGACCAGGAAAGCGATGTAAGCAATGTAGCTCGATGGCATTGCAAAAAGCCGGTAAGTGAAAACTTACCGGCTTTTTTACGTTTCAGCCTTCCTGAGATCGGGGATGCCGATAAGACAGCTCTGCATAACTGCCCCCGTGACGCAGGCCGCATAGGAATGAGAGCACCGTCAAGAATGTTGATAATCAAACAGAGAGGATTCTGACTATAGATTATAGGGGCAGGTATCATTATCCTTATGCGTTATACTGTGTTTTTTTGAATTTAAAGAAAAGCGATGGCTGATGATGGCAGATAATGAAATGAGTGTGGTTATCCTTGCAGCAGGTAAGGGAACCCGAATGTATTCGGATCTTCCGAAAGTCCTCCATCAGCTGGCCGGGAAACCCATGGTGCAGCATGTGATTGATGCTGCGAAAGGTCTGGGTGCCGCAAATATCCATCTGGTCTACGGGCACGGTGGGGAGCTATTGCAGTCAGCCCTGAAGGATCCTTCTTTACACTGGGTTGAACAGCCACAACAGCTGGGGACCGGGCATGCAATGCAGCAGGCAGCTCCGTGGTTTTCGGATGATGAAGATATTCTGATGCTGTATGGCGATGTACCATTGATCTCCCAACAGACCTTACAGCGCCTGCGCGATAACAAACCGGAAGGTGGTATAGGTCTGTTAACGGTCGTGCTGGAAAACCCGTTCGGCTATGGCCGTATTGTCCGTGAAAATGGTGAAGTTACCGGTATTATCGAACAAAAAGATGCTAGTGAGGCACAGCTAACTATCAACGAGATCAATACCGGTATTCTGATCGCCAATGGCAAAGATTTGAAACGCTGGTTATCGCAACTGACGAATAATAATGCCCAAAAAGAGTATTATATTACGGATATTATTGCGATGGCTCATCAGGAGGGCCGCCGTATAGAAGCGGTACATCCGCACAGTAGCAGTGAAACCGAAGGGGTCAATAACCGGCAACAACTGGCCGCGCTGGAACGTGTTTATCAGCGTGAGCAGGCCGGTAAGTTATTACTGGCAGGGGTGATGCTGCGGGATCCTGAACGGTTTGATTTACGGGGTGAATTAGAACATGGCCGTGACGTAGATATCGATATCAACGTCATCCTGGAAGGTAAAGTGGTGCTGGGTAACGGTGTGCAAATCGGTGCGGGTTGCATTATCAGGAACAGTGTCATTGGTGAGGGATGTGAGATAAGCCCTTATTCCGTGATAGAAGATGCACACCTTGAGCAAGCCTGTACGGTGGGGCCATTTGCCCGACTGAGACCGGGAACTGTCCTGGCAGACGCTGTCCATGTGGGTAACTTTGTAGAAATTAAAAAGGCGACCCTTGGAAAAGGCTCTAAAGCCGGCCATTTAAGTTATCTCGGCGATGCGACTATCGGGGCCGGGGTGAATATCGGGGCTGGCACGATCACCTGTAACTATGATGGTAAGAATAAATCGCAGACGATTATTGGTGATAACGTATTTGTAGGCTCGGACAGTCAGTTTATTGCACCAGTCAGCGTTGCCGACAATGTTACCATTGCTGCAGGCACGACAGTGATGCACAACGTGGATGAAGAGTCACTGGTTTATAATCGTAAGCAACAGACTGAAAAAACCGGATGGTCACGCCCGGTGAAAAAATAAGTTATCTGTTATTTTCCGGAGCACCGGCAGTGATCTATGCCCGGACAAGCCGTGACTATCATGTCCCCTCATTTTTCGTGTCCCGGGGGATCTGCTGTGTCGGTCAGCCCGAACAGATGACAATTTCTATGGTGGACACACCATAACCTCAGGATTAAATATATGTGTGGAATAGTAGGTGCAGTTGCACAACGTGATATCGCTGAAATATTACTGGAAGGTTTGCGCCGTCTGGAGTACCGCGGTTATGACTCTGCCGGACTGGCGGTGGTTGATAAGCCGGGAGAGATGACCCGTTTACGCCGGCTTGGAAAAGTTCAGGCTCTGGTGGATGCTGCAGAGCAGCAACCGCTGCCCGGTGGTACCGGTATCGCCCATACCCGTTGGGCGACGCACGGCGAACCTTCAGAAGCCAATGCCCATCCGCATGTGTCCGGGAATATCGTCCTCGTGCACAATGGGATCATTGAAAACCATGAAGAGTTACGGGCGCGGGTTCGTGAAATGGGGTATCAGTTTACCTCGGAGACGGATACCGAAGTCGTTGCTCATTTAATTCATCATGAGCAAAAGCAGGGCGGTAGCCTGTGTGAGGTTGTTCAGCGAGTGATCAAACAACTGCGCGGTGCTTACGGAATGGTCATTATGGACAGTAATGATCCTTCTGTGCTGGTGGCTGCCCGCTCCGGAAGTCCGCTGGTGATTGGCTGCGGGGTCGGGGAAAACTTTATTGCCTCTGATCAGCTGGCTTTGTTGCCGGTCACCCGCCGCTTTATCTACCTTGAAGAAGGCGATGTCGCTGAAGTGACTCGCCGTTCTGTTACGATTTTTGCCGACGGTGAGCAGGTTTTCCGTCCTGAGATCGAATCCTCTGCCCGTTATGATGCCGGGGATAAAGGAACCTATCGGCATTACATGCAGAAAGAAATTTATGAACAGCCGATGGCCATAAAAAGTACTCTCCAGGGCCGTTTTCATCAGGGCATCATTGACCTGAGCGAGCTGGGGCCGGAGGCCGGGTCTCTGTTAGGTCAGGCGGAACATATTCAGATCGTTGCCTGCGGGACATCTTATAATTCCGGACTGGTCTCCCGGTACTGGTTTGAATCGCTGGCCGGTATTCCTTGTGATGTGGAGATCGCCTCTGAGTTTCGTTACCGTAAGTCTGTGGTCCGGAAAAACAGCCTGTTGATCACGCTTTCACAATCCGGTGAAACCGCAGACACGCTGGGAGCGTTGCGTCTTTCTAAAAAACTGGGGTATCTGGGCTCGCTGGCTATTTGTAATGTCCCGGGCTCTTCTCTGGTACGCGAATCGGACCTGGCGCTGATGACAAAAGCCGGGGTAGAGATCGGGGTTGCCTCGACCAAAGCCTTTACCACACAGTTAACGGTTCTGCTGATGCTGGTGGCGAAAATGGCAAGGCTGAATGGCCAGCCGGAAGAGGTGGAGCATCAGATTGTCCATGCGTTGCAGGCGTTGCCAAGCCGAATCGAACAGATTCTGGCACATGATAAGCAAATCGAAGCGCTGGCAGAAGGTTTCTCAGATAAGCATCATGCGCTGTTCCTGGGCCGGGGTGATCAGTACCCGATCGCGATGGAAGGTGCACTCAAGCTGAAAGAGATCTCTTATATTCATGCGGAAGCTTACGCGGCAGGCGAACTGAAACACGGTCCGCTGGCACTGATTGACGCGGATATGCCGGTGATCATCATTGCTCCGAACAATGAGTTACTGGAAAAACTGAAGTCGAATATTGAAGAAGTCCGTGCCCGCGGGGGATTACTGTATGTGTTTGCCGATCAGGATGCCGGCTTTACCGACAGTGAGAATATGAAAATCATTCCATTACCCCATGTTGAAGAGGTACTGGCACCGATTTTCTACACTATCCCTCTGCAGCTGCTTTCTTATCATATTGCTCTGATTAAAGGTACGGATGTCGACCAGCCACGTAACCTGGCGAAGTCTGTTACCGTAGAATAAGCCAGCAGCGCGGAAACTCGCGTTCAGAATAAATACACACCGGCAGTGCTGACTAACAGCCTGCCGGTTTTTTTTGGGAAATCCCCGGCAAAACTGATCTATGGATATGCCTGAAAACGTCATCGGTTTCAATGCCGCAGAGCGGTAGCCTGGCGAGCATGTTTTATATTTTGATGGAAAGCGGGTTAATGTCACTCTGTCGCGTTTTTCTATGGGGGATAATCATTTAACCACATGTAATCACATAAGAATTTGCTCTGGATGAATCGGGTTTTCTGGTGGTGAGTGTATAAGCGCTATGTTATTAACTTTGTATGTTGTTACAAAATCACTGACTGCCGGAGAAGTGTATGAAAAAAATAGCGTCCTGTGGATTACTTCTTGTATTAGGTGCATTTACTCAGTGGGCAAATGCAGAGCAGACCCTGCGTTTTGGCGTTGCCCCCTCCTTCCCGCCTTTTGAGTCTAAAGCCAGTGATGGCAGCTTGCAGGGTTTCGATATTGAACTAGGGAATGCGATATGTGCACAGGCAAAAGTAAAATGTCAGTGGGTGGAAATGGAATTTGATGGGAGTATTCCCGCCCTTCAGGCGAAAAAATTTGACGCTATCCTTTCGGCGATGTCGATGACAGATCAACGTCGTCAGCAGGTGGCCTTTAGTGATCTGCTGTACAACACCCCCAGCGCATTACTGACACCCGCGGATAGTAAAATCACCACGGATATTTCATCACTGCGTGGGAAAAATATAGGGGTTTCGCAAGGGACAATTCAGGAAACTTACGCCAAAACAAAATGGGCTTCACAAGGTGTTAATATTGTAACCTATGACCATCAAATGGACGTCTATCCTGATTTAGTCGCAGGACGACTGGATGCCAGCGTCGCAAATGCAGTTTCAGCAGAGCAGGGTTTCTTAGGCACCCCTGAAGGAAAAAAATTTGTGATTAAAGCCCTGCTGACAGACAAAAAAATCTTCGGGAGTGGAGTAGGTATCGCCTTGCGAAAGAGCGATGTCACCGACCTGAAATTGATTAATAATGCGCTGGCGGAGCTTCATGCCAACGGTACTTATGACAGACTGACGAAGAAATATTTTAAATTTAAAGTCTATCCCTGACCCCTTCGCTGACGAACCGCAACAGGATCCGGCTGTCCTCGCTGCCGGATCCCTTCGTCGCACTTACGTGCGCCAGGAGACGTATTAATTTATCTCGCGTCACCTGTGACAGAGCCTGAAACATTAGGTTGCACATCGATGATATGCAATAAAGCCATCCGTTGTACGCTGATACATCACTGCCTTATCAGAATCTTACATTACAGCGCCGGTTATTTTCCGTAAGCTGATGAACTATGTGTCAATACGGAGTCGCCGTCAGGCCCTGTCTGCTGCAGATATACCAGGTAAACGATGAAAATAAATAACCTACTCAGAAACCCGAAACTGGTGATCTATTGCCTGGTGTTGATGGTGGCCCATAACGGGTATCTGATGTTAAGTCCCGTGCTGCACCGGGTAATCTATAATGCGCCGCAGAGACTGGATAATTTCCATTCGTGGAGCGATGCGCTGGGCTTTCTGGAAGCGATGGATATACCGCGCTTTATGATAGGCCTGGTATTGCTGTGTATGGCATTTACGCTACTGATGCGTACCCGGATTGCCTGGTTCAGCTCTGTCTTACTGTTAATTTGTATTGCTGTGGCGAATGCGTTTATTTTAAAAGCGCACCACACCGAGGTGGTTTACTCCCTGATCACTATCGGTGCCTTACTTTTTCACTGGCGCCATTTTGATAAACACAGCCTGGGCAGTACCACCATTTTTGCGATTATCAGCATCTTGTCGCTGCTGGGGTATGGCATGCTCGGCACGCTTTATCTTGGTGACCAGTTTACTCCGCCAGTGAAAGATATCTCTACCGCGTTTTATTTTGTTATGGTCTGTATGTCTACGGTGGGGTTTGGTGATATTTCTCCGCATACCACTGTCGCCAGAATGTTTACACTGACCGTTATTATCCTCGGAATTACTATTTTTGCGGCATCGGTGGCCTCAATAGCCGGGTCTCTGATCAGCCATAATATTCAGCGAATTTTTAAAGGCAGATTCTCACACGTGGAACGTAAAAATCATTATATCGTGGCCGGATCATCGTCACTGGCCCAGAGTGTCAGCCAGGGACTGACGGATACCGGAGGCATTGTTACTGTGGTCTGTTATCCGGGGCAACGGGCTTCATTTCCTGCCGATACCGATGTTATTGAAGGCGATCCCTCTTCGACGCCGGTACTTGAGCGTGCCGGGGCAGCGAAAGCCAGATACATTGTGGCACTGATGGATAATGATGCGGATAACGCTTTTGTGGTCCTGGCGGCTAAAGAGGCGGGGGGGGAAGATACCCGAACTATCGCACTGGTACATGACAGCCAGAATATGAGTAAAATTAAACGCGTTCATCCTGATGGTGTGCTTTCATTACAGCAACTCGGTAGTGACATCCTGGTGCGAACACTCAACGGCGACACCCTTCATCCTGATATCTTTTTCAGCAGTACCCGGTCTGCCGATACCCCCTGATCCTTCTTTCAGTACAAAAACTTACCATCCGCCATTCTTTTCAGGAATGGCGGATTTTTTATTGTCTCAGCAAATGATAGGGTGACGTTTTTTGCGACCCGCCACGCAATAATATTACGGGGACAACGGCTGGCTGGATGAGTGGCCCGGGGAAGAGATAGCCGGCTCTGAATAATGAAGGAACCAGAGATAACTGATGAGAAAAATGATTTTATGTATTGCGGGGATCTTGTGCAGCTCCGTAATCTTTTCTGCCGCCGCTGCAGAATCTTCTGTGGATGTCGGTTTTTCGCCGGAGGGAAGCGCCCGGGCACTGGTGCTGGAGACTATTTCCTCAGCCCGTAGCAGTATTCGTGTGCTTTCCTACTCCTTTACTGCGCCGGACATTATGCGGGCCCTGGCCGATGCCAGAAAGCGAGGGGTGGATGTGAAAATTGTGGTCGATGAGCGAGGGAACCGAAGCAAATCCAGTATTGCTGCAATGAATTTCATTGTGAACAGTGGTATCCCTCTGAGAACCGATCACCATTACCCGATACAGCATGACAAAGTCATTATTGTCGATGGGCAGACAGTCGAGACAGGCTCATTTAACTACACGGCCAGTGCCGAACGACGCAATTCTGAAAATGTCGTGGTTATCCGTAATCTTCCGTCGCTGGCCCGCACGTATCTGCTGCATTGGCAGGAGCGCTGGGATTACGGTCAGGATTATCAGTCGGTATACTAATAACATGATAGATAGGAACACGATAAATATACAAGAATATATAAAGCATTTGCTGCTCCCATGTTATCCGGCGAGCCTGCATGCGTATCGTAAGTCATTCAAAGTGCGAATGTCAGATTATACGATGCGCCTGTTAGGAGGCTACTGGTAACAGAAGCCGACAGGTGCATTTGAAACCTCCAGCCATACCGCATACTTCTTGTCCTGTTTCGATATTTTGATGATTTTACGCACTTCTTTGGATTTTATTTGAGGTTCTCAGAAAGGTTTTTGGCATTTTTATCAGTCGTTTACTCCTCGGGTAATTTGGGGAAGGACGCCTCTGGCAGAGTGTAGTTTTGGTCAACAACCAGTTGATAGGATCCACGTGTAAATCCAGTAAGCCACTTAATCCCGCCACTTTCCCTAACGTTAAAATGAATCTTACAACAGAGTTCATGGTATTACTTATAACGTATGCTCTGGATAATTTCCAAACATTTCTCGGATAAAAACATAAGATAAAATAAGTTATTTTATTATTGCACATTCACTCAAATTCAGATTTTTTTATACCATACTTCCAATGTTTTTTATCGAAAATCGGACTTGCGACTGTGTTGGTTCTAACTAGTTCCGTACATTTATCGTACTTATTTGTTTCAATTTATGTCAGGCAATATTTTTTTCTCAGTGGGTGGTTTTTTTTTAACTCATTATAAACAGTGACTTACTGATGTTTTTTTTTTATGAATAGGAATTTTCTTGTTTTTTTTTAAGATCGATAGGTGTAATTTTCGGAAAAATTACGTTTTCTGTCCTAATATCAATTTGCTGTATATATTCTGTTGTCGTGAGAAATCAAACTTCTCTTATCTTAAGAATGTTTCCAAGCTTATGTGCTAAACTTTAAGGATATTTATGAAACTGAAAGTTATTGCTCTGTCTATTGTTGCTTCCTTCGGTTTACTGGCATCTGCTGCACAGGCTGCTGATACCACTAGTACGACTGTCAATGGTGGTACCGTTCATTTCACAGGTCAGTTCATCAACGCAGCATGTGCTGTAAGCACTGATTCTGCAGATCAGACTGTTAACCTCGGTCAGTACAGAACTGCTTCAATCACTGCTTCAGGCCAGACCACTACCAACGTTCCGTTCAACATCAAACTGGTAGATTGTGCAACTTCTGTTGCAACTACAGCATCAGTGGCATTTAGTGGAACAACTGATACCACTGATTCAACTCTGTTAGCAGTAAACAGTGGTTCTACTAATACTACCGGAGCAACCGGTGTTGGTATCCAGATTCTGGATAGCACCTCAGCGCCACTGACTCCAAATGGTTCCACCTTTTCTACTGCTCAGACTCTGATTGATGGTAATAACACTCTACCTTTCGTAGCTCGCTACAAATCAACATCAGCCACTGTTACTGCAGGTCAGGCTGATGCAGATGCAACTTTCGTTATTAAGTATCAATAACAATAAATTTTACTATGGATAGTTGATTAATCCTCAGGGAAGAGGATATTTTATTGTTTTGACATGGGGTTAAGATGCTTAAAAAGTTTATACAGATTGTTTTGTTATGCGTCTCTGGATTGGCTTATGCTGATACTGGGCATGACCTTGAAGCTGGCATCGTACATATCCGTGGTGTTCTGGTTAATAGCACATGTGTGGTGGATTCTTATAACAAAGGAATGTATGTTAAACTTTTTGATCCGAATTTCGCAGGGAAATTAGTTAATCCGAAAAACGAATCCTACAAGTTGTTTTATCTGAGCTTTAGTTTATGTCCATACTTCTTATACAATAACTCAGTTATTTCTTTCGAGTCTCCTACGGGAGCCTTTGATAAGGCGCCTACTAATTATCGCGATTGGGTGGATAATGAACTACCCTTCAACAGTATCAAAGAAACAGTGAATGAACACTTCCCTATACCATTTTCAAGGTTCGTAAATGGTGAGGATAAGTTGAATTTGTATGTTTATAGTCCCAGGGAAGATTCTCATGGCGATAACCAAAAATCTCATGATCTGATGATAGTAAATGTATACTATCCATGACCACTTTTATGTATATCAAACTGAGTGTGGTGTTTTAATATGTTGAGTAAAATGAAATTTTCATTGTTTGCTTTGTGTGGTTTTCTTTCTGTATCAGCATATTCTTATGCTGATGGTGGAATATCACTCGGCGCAACAAGGGTAATCTATCCTGAAGGTGCAGAACAAACCTCACTTCCTGTATCAAACAGTAGTAACTCTCAGAGGTTTTTGATCAATTCTTGGGTTGAAAATTCACAAGGAAAAAAAGATGAGAGTTTTATTGCGACTCCTCCGTTATTTGTGAGTGAACCGGGAACAGAGAATACATTGCGTATTATGTATGTTGGTAAACCTTTACCAAAGAATAAAGAGTCAATTTTCTATCTAAATGTAAAAGCAATTCCTTCGCTGGATAAGGATAATATCGCGGGAAAAAACATCCTGCAGTTAGCTATTTTATCCAGAATCAAGCTCTTTGTAAGACCTAACGATCTTCCTTATTTGCAGCATGAAGCGCCTGCAAAACTAATTTTTTCTCATTCAGGGGAAAGCACCACGGTTGTTAATCCAACGCCGTATTATATAACGATGGTTAATATTACGGTAGGTGGGAAAAAAGTTAGTAATGAAATGATAGCTCCTATGAGTTCAGACACCCTCTCTGCATCAGGAGATAATGTAAAGTTTGAGTCTATTAATGATTATGGTGCGTTAGATAAGCCAATTATATCTAAAGTGAAATAAAATATAATTAAAGGGTGATAGTTAATATGCACATCATTAAAAATAAAAAAAAATGCACCAATAATACTATAAATGATTTCAGACCTGAATTAAGTTTGATTACATGTGCATTATTGGTGATGATGCGGCCTGCTATGGCGGAAAGTTATTTCAACCCTGCCTTTCTATCACCTGATGCAGCAACAGTTGCTGATCTTTCACGATTTGAAAAAGGCAATCAGTTACCAGGGACTTATCATGTTGACATTTATGTCAATGATAATTTTATTGGTTCGAAAGATGTCAGTTTTATTGACTCAAAAAATGGTTCATTCAACGCAGGTGGAGGGGCTGGTGGTTTATTTCCTTGTGTTGATAATGATTTATTATCATCTCTTGGAGTTAATACTGTCGCATTGGCTGGCCAGAATAATAGCGCCATGAATATGCAATGCATTGATATTAAAGATAAAATACCATCATCTTTCGTCTCATATGATTTTTCTTCACAACGTCTGAATTTCAGTTTTCCCCAGGCATGGCTTAGGAATAATGCGAAAGGATATATACCACCAAGCGAGTGGGATAATGGGGTCACTGCAGGGCTGTTGAACTATAACTTATCAGCAGATAACGGTACGACAGGTAAAAGCTACTTTTTATCTCTCGGTAGTGGACTTAATATCGGGCCATGGAGATTAAGAAATAATAGCTCATGGTCTTATGATGACTATTCAGGTTATAAGAGTAATCACTGGTCTAATCTTGATACATATCTTGAACGCTCTGTCAGTACACTGAAAAGTGAACTCGTTATCGGCGAAAGTAATACGAACAATGATGTCTATGATAGTGTCGGTTTCAAAGGGGTAAGGCTATATAGCGATGACTCTATGTACCCGGATAGTCAACAAGGGTTTGCACCGACAATAAGGGGGGTGGCTAATAGCCGTGCCAAAATTATCATTCGTCAGAATGGTTATATTATTTATCAGACTTATGTATCACCGGGTCCATTTATTCTAGATGATTTAAGTCCGACGTCATCGAGCGGTGACCTTACCGTTACAGTACAAGAAAATAATGGGTCTACCCATTCCTTCATCGTTCCTTACTCTACAGTTCCCTTATTACAACGTGAAGGTCGTGTGAAATTCGACGTTGTTGCTGGTGACTTTCGTAGTGGTAATCAGCAGCAAGACAATCCTTTCTTTACCCAAGGTACCGTTATTGCGGGGCTTAACTATGGTGTAACGGTATTTGGTGGTACACAGTTATCCTCAAACTACCGTGCATTTACCGCGGGTGTGGGTAAAAATATGGGGAGGATTGGTGCTGTTTCTGCAGATTTAACTCAAGCGAATAGTACCTTAATGGATGGCTCTCAGCATCAGGGACAATCGCTAAGATTTCTATATGCAAAGTCTATGAATAATCTGGGGACTACTTTCCAGTTATTAGGATATCGCTATTCAACGAGAGGTTTTTATACCCTTGATGACACAGCCTATAAAAATATTGAAGGATATCAGTATGGTTTACAGGATGATGTCTATGGTAATCAGATTTACACAGCAACGGCTTATCATAACCTTAACTATACTAAAAAAGGTCGTTACCAGGTCAATGTGAACCAAAGTCTTGGCGGCTATGGTTCAATGTATGGTTCATTCAGTGAGCAAAATTATTGGGATACAAACCAGGCGAATAAAACCTATCAATTTGGTTATTCGAACTCCTGGCATAGTGTTAACTATAATCTAAGCTGGTCATCAACTGAAACTGTGGGTTTATCAGACAGCGATCACGTTGTCGCTCTTAATGTATCCGTACCTATGAGTGCTCTGTTTGGAAGCCATTATAAACGAGATAGTATTGCGGACAGAATGTACCTGACAAGTAACGCAACTCGTAATTCAAACGGGAATAATACCTGGCAAACGGGTATCAGTGGAACACTATTAAAAGATAATAACCTAAGTTACAACGTGATGCAGGGGCATTCAACTCTGAATGATTACTCAGGTAACGTTGGAGCACAGCTTCAGGGGCGCTATGGTACTGTTAATACAGGATATAGTTACTCTAAAAATAATCACGATTATAATATCCAGGTTTCTGGTGGTGTTGTTGCTCATCATAACGGAATTACGTTTAGTCAATCTTTAGGAGATACTAATATCCTGGTGAAAGCCCCTGGAGCTGATGATGTTAGTGTTGAAAACAGAACGGGTATTGCAACAGACTACCGTGGTTACACTGTTATACCGTACGCTGATGTTTACCGAATGAACCGGATCGCGCTGGATACAAATACCATGAACTCAAGGACTGATATTTCTGATAATGTTAAGAATTTAGTACCAACTCGTGGGGCGCTGGTTGTCGCTGAATTTGCTACCCGAATCGGGCTGCGGGCATTAGTCAATTTATCTCACGGTAATAAAATGATTCCATTTGGTGCATCGGTCGTTGAACAGAAAACCGGAGTCTCAGGTATTGTTGGTGATAATGGGCAGGTTTACTTAAGCGGTCTCCCCCAGGATGGTCAGTTATTAGTTCAATGGGGCTCTGATGCAAATTCAAAATGTGTGGCAGATTATCATATTACTTCTGCGGACATGAAAAGCGCTATTTCAATCTTTAGCGTACAGTGCAAATAAGAGTCTTAGGAGGATATATGCTTTTTTGTTTGAGATGGTTTTTGACAATACTTGTTATTACTTTTTCATGTGCTTCGTACGCAACACATTGCACAACCACGGTAGGTACTAAAATTTATACATTTAGTACTAATTTTAACTCTACTAATAATACCGTAGGCTACACAACAGCCTGGAATGCTCAGAGTGGATCCGGATCCTACGCAATCACCGGTGGATGCACTGGTAATGCATCCACGTACTATACCGGAACTGCTGGCCCTGGTTTAACATTGGCATCGACCGATAGTGACGGGACTACTTGGTTCGATATTCCCGGGAATGACTATTTACAGGTTGCGACTCAAATTTACACACAGAACCTAAGATCAGGAGCTGCTTATCATAATGTCCCGTTTACTGACTTGCAAAACTATTGTGGCACTAACGGTACCTGTGGTGCGAATCTTACTTCCGGTTCCCAAGTACAACTAAGACTCAGAATAAAAAGAAAATTTGTTGGTGCCAGCTATATTGTGAATCAGCCAGTTGCCTATCTTTACGGTAATCAGGGAGGGGCCGGATTAGGACTTGGCACACCGATGGTTGAATTAGATTTGAATGCAACAATGACGGTTCCACAGTCCTGCACAATAAATGCCGGTACAACCGTAGAGTTTGATTTTGGTACTTTAAGTGCCCAGTCATTTTCTAATGCCGGAGCAGGAAAAAAGCCCGCAGGGGCAAGTACATTAACGAAAAATGTGGGTATCACCTGTAATAATATAGCAGCACAGACAACAATGACTCTCAGGCTTGAAGCTAACAGTGTTAGCGGGAATGCTGTTATCTCCAGTAACCCGGATGTCGGGTTTATCCTAGCTAACTCTTCTGGTACTGAACTGACGCCAAACGATATTAGTAGCAATATACCTTTTACACTGGACAGTAATGACAGCGCTAATGTGACCTTGACATCATGGCCAGTAAGCATTACCGGGAACCAGCCTACAGCTGGAACTGCTACTGCGACTGGTTATCTGAGGGCAGATTTTCAATAGGTAAATGCATGAAAATATTAAATAAAATATGTCCACTGCTTGTTTTTTCTCTGAGTGTATATTCAGCTCCGTCGATATCAGGAACGATAGGCTCAGTGAATGTGGAGTGGACTGCAAATATTATTACATGGGGTTGTACTGTCAGTTCTGCATCTTCAGATATGACAGTACCTTTGGGTACATGGAGTACAAGGAATTTTAGCTCCGGTGATTACACTACGCCTGTTGGCTTTACAATTTCGCTAAGTGGATGCAATAGTAATACTGTAGCTGCAACCTTTACAGGTACCAGTGATAGTACAAACAGTAATTACCTGGCATTGTCATCTACCTCAACATCAAGCAATGTTGCTATAGAGATAAAAAATAGTGACAAGCAACTGTTACCTTTGAACACTATATCTTCTGCTAATGCTGTAGATAGCTCAGGAAATGTCACTATGAGTTTTTTCGCTAATTATATTGGTACTGGTAGTAATGTTACAGCGGGGACAGCTAATGCTGACGCAACATTTACTTTGACATATGAGTAATATTAATTTTTATCGGTTGCAGCTTGATGTGAATATAGCTTGGAAAGGTCAGTGTTACTGGTTTTGATGTAGGGGCAGAATCTTTATTCGAAACGACAGGTGGGTAATCCCCCCGAAAAATCGGTGTGTTTATAAGTAGAATTCTCTACTAACCTGAATTCAGGGGGATCCTATGAAGCGATCACGTTTTACTGACAGCCAGATCATCGCCATTCTTAAGCAGGCGGAAGCGGGTACTCCGGTACCTGAATTGTGCCGGGAACATGGCATCAGCAGTGCCAGTTTTTATAAATGGCGTTCGACGTTTGGCGGGATGGACGCTGCCCTTATGTCCCGCCTGAAAGAACTGGAAGAGGAAAATCGTCTGATTCCCTCCCAATATCCGTACCAGGCTAAATCAGAGATCTGGGCCTTTTGACCCCTCCCCAATTTCCGTACCAGGCTAAATCAGAGATCTGGGCCTTTTTGATGACTTCGTGCAAATTCTGCCGGAGTCAGGTTATTTAACGAAGAATGCGGACGAAAATGGTTATATTCCTGCCGCCAGTGTTCAATTTTTTTCTGAGCATCTTCCAGAGATAAGAACCAATGGACATTCAGACATTCATCTCTCAGGCTTCCATTAAATGACTCGATAAAGGCATTATCTGTAGGCTTTCCGGGGCGTGAGAAGTCCATCGTTACCTGATTTTCATACGCCCACCGGTCCATCGATTTCGAGATAAATTCGCTGCCATTGTCCGTCTGCAGCCTTTGCGGGACTCGCCCCAGTGACCCTTTCAATCGTTCCATGACAGCCACCACATCCTCGCCGCGTAACCCCTGTCCGACCTCGATCGCCAGACATTCCCGGCTAAAATTATCCACTATAGTTAGCGCCCGGATCCGACGCCCGTTGAACAGATTATCAGCAACGAAATCCATGCTCCAGCACTGATCTGCAGCAAGTACCTGCGGCCTTCCTTTCCTGTGTCTGGCCGTCACATGTCGGTGAGGGCGCTTCGAGCGCAGATTGAGACCCTCAAGGCAGTAAATACGGTGTGTTTTCTTACGGTTAATCAACCAACCTTCACGGCGCAGAAGAATATGAATACGCTCGTAGCCGTAACGGATCCGGGTTTCAGCAATCTCTCTTATTCGCTGTGTGATCGCGCGATCATCCCGACGACTGCGGTAATGATACACTGTGCGACTCTGCATCATTAGACTGCACCCCCTGCGTACACCGATTCGGTATGCCGCCAGCAGATATTCCACCGCCTCACGCTTCTGGAGCGGCCTCAGAACTTTTTTCGGATGACATCCTGCAACATTTCCTTGTCCAGACTCAGATCTGCCACCAGGCGTTTGAGGCGATGATTCTCGTCTTCAAGTTGCCGCAGACGGCGCAATTCTGTCACGCCCATACCGCCAAATTTCTTTTTCCAATTGTAAAACGTCGCCTCAGAAATCCCCATCTTTCTGCAGACTTCCTCGACGCGAGTGCCGGTTTCAGCCTGTTTGAGTGCAAAAGCGATTTGTTCCTCGGTATAACGTGTCTTTTTCATAACGAATGACCTCTTTTGGGACGGAAAAGAAAGGCCGAAAACTCTACTTTACAACGGTACTGAATAAAGGGGGAAGGTCAAATCCACTACCTGCAGCGTGAGCGCGGTGCGGTTAATCTTTATATTTACTGAGTCACAGACCGCGATCAGCCCATACCTGCTCCGTCGTTCACCGGACGAAATGAGGAGCAGGCTGAGCTAAAAAGCACGAGCACATTTTTAGATGTACAGACGTCCAGACTTCCTTTATAGTGCCAGTAAACTGATACAGGGAGAGTTTCCAATGAAAAAGATATTACTGACGTCGGCCATCGTTCTGTCTGCCTTATTACTGAATGCCTGCAAGCAAAATGATCAGGACAGCGTAAAAGTCGCGATTAACACCGGGCCGGACCAGCAACTCTGGGACACCGTAAAACAGGTGGCTAAGCAGAAATATCATCTGGATGTTCAGGTCATTGCATTTAATGATTATGTACAGCCGAATGAAGCCCTGCTGAATAAAGATGTGGATGCCAATGCCTTCCAGAGCGTACCTTATCTGAAAATGCAGGAGAAAGAGCGCGGTTATCCATTCGCAATTTTAGGTAAAACCTTTATCTTCCCAATCGCAGCCTATTCTAAAAAGATTAAAAATATCAGTCAGCTTCCTGATGGCGCGACGATCACGTTGTCGAATGAAGCTACCACTCTGGGACGCAGCCTGCTGCTGTTACAGGCTCAGGGACTGCTGAAGGTAAAACCGGAAGCCGGCTTATTGCCGACGTTACTGGATATCACCTCTAACCCGAAACATCTGAATATCCTGCAGGTGGATACGCCACAGCTTGCCCGTACGCTGGATGACCCGAAAGTCTATCTGTCGGTGATTAACAATAACTTTGCCTCGCTGGCCGGGTTATCTGCGTCACGTGATGGTCTGTTTATGGAAGGGAAGGCATCGCCTTACCTGAATGTGCTGGTGGTACGTAAAGATAATATTAACGACAAGAAACTTCAGGAACTGAAAGAAGCTTTTCAGTCTCAGGAAGTTCTGGATAAAGCGAATGAAATTTATAAAGGTGATGTGATTAAAGCCTGGTAATTTCGAGCGTTATCCCCCTGTCGCATGGCGGCAGGGGGGCGTCTCCTCCCTGATTTCCTGTCCCCCGGCAACAGCCTGATGCATCTGCTGCCTGCCTCTCCGAAGGTGTCCCTGGCCCGGCGAAGATCTCACGAACGAATAAAACAGGTAGCTGGCGGATCACCCCGTGGCGGGGAAGCTAAAGCCACGGGGTGCTGCCTTACTGAGAAACCCAGAAGGTTCCGGAGGTCTTCAGACCCATATAGTTCTGATGAATATTTTCCAGGTCTGCCTGCGGATCAATATCCTTAAATAACTGTGGATGCAGGAATTTAGCGATAGCTTCTACCGCGACCACATTGGAAGGCAGATCATAGAACTGATGGTAAATGGCCAGCACATGATGATTCTGCGTTGCCTGCAGGACGTTAAATCCGGTCCGGTTCATCAGTGCTGCCAGTTTCTCTTTGGCGGCACCGGACGGGAGACCGTAGCCCAGTGGAATTGACGCCGATGCTTTGCGATTTCCCTGCCAGTCTGCACCGGTCAGCAAATAGAAGTCCGGATTGAGGGTAATAATTTTTTCCAGGGTGACATCGCCGCCCATCCCGTCAAACAGCTTACCGCCCAGGTTAATTCCCCCTGCCGCCTGGACAAATTCGCCCATGCTGCCCTGACCGAAAGTGCTGCAACAGAAATCACCGAGGATGCCGGCACTACGCTCGATAAACACCGTCGGGCGCTGTTGGGGGCTGAGGGTAGCGACGCGTTTCTCAATCAGCGACATTCTCTGACGATAGAAATCCAGATAGCGTGTTGCATTTTCCTGCTGATGGAAGACTTCACCCAGTAGCTCGATGCTTTTTGCACTGTTCTGTAACGGTTTCTGCCGGAAATCGATAAAAATATACGGGATATGCAGGCTGTTAAGCTTATCCATCACCCCTTCATCCTTTAGCTTACTGACCAGACCGATATCAAAAATGACCAGATCCGTTTTCCGGGCAACGGCATTCTCGACGTCAAAGGTGGTGGTGTAAGGGTTACCAAACGTAGGGATCTTCTTCAGAGCAGGAAAGTTGGAAGCAAACGCCGTCATAATGTCCGGTGATTTCTTCTTTAAGGAGTCATCCCAGGCAGCGATGCTGGACGAAGGGTCGCCGTTAAAGATGATGCTCATGGCCTCAATCGCACGGGCATCTGCCAGCATAATATGATGAGGCACGTCCGGAATATTGACTTGTCTGTTAAGCAGGTCGGTCACTGTCTCTGCCAGGGTCGGCGCGACCGGTATCACCATCATGGCTAATGTAAAAATGATTTTTTTTGCAAATTTCATTTCAGTTGTCTGCCTGTCTGTTAGCTAAGGAGTCCCGTCATCCCGGGAAGGGGTCCAATTTAACAGAGGTGATGGCAGAAAGGGACCCGGGAAATGTCAGACAGAGTGTCAGGAAGCCTTGCCGGGAGACACTGTTCACCCCTTTTCCGGGGATGAACAGTGCAGACATTATTTACCGTTCAGGGTGTCATGCATTTTTTGCTCGTCCAGCTCACCCACGCGCTTAGCCACGAAAATTGTCGCTACGCCGTTACCAATCAGGTTAGTCAGAGCACGGGCTTCAGACATAAAACGGTCAATGCCCAGAATCAGTGCCAGACCGGCGACCGGGAGTGTACCCACGGCAGAAAGTGTGGCTGCCAGAACGATAAAACCACTGCCGGTCACGCCCGCAGCCCCTTTCGATGACAACAGCAGGATCACCAGCAAGGTTATCTGATGGAAAATATCCATATGCGTGTTGGTCGCCTGGGCAATAAAGACCGCCGCCATCGTCAGATAAATCGAGGTGCCATCGAGATTAAACGAGTACCCCGTCGGGATCACCAGACCTACCACAGACTTCTTACAGCCCAGCGCTTCCATTTTATCCAGCATGCGCGGCAGGACGGATTCGGAGGAGGACGTTCCCAGCACGATCAGCAGTTCATCTTTGATGTAGCTGATAAATTTAAAAATATTGAAACCTGTGTAGCGGGCAATCGCCCCGAGAACGATAACGACAAACAGAATACAGGTAATGTAGAAGCAGATAATCAACTGGCCCAGTTGTAACAGAGAACCGATGCCGTATTTCCCGATAGTAAATGCCATTGCCCCGAAAGCACCGATCGGCGCGAGGCGCATGATCATATTGATGATGCCGAAAATCACCTTAGAAAAGTGTTCAATGACATTGAACACTAACTGGCCGGTATTCCCCAGGCGATGGAGGGCAAAACCGAATAAAATGGCGAACATCAGGATCTGCAGAATATTACCGCTGGCAAAGGCTCCGATAACGCTGTTTGGAATGATATCAAGGAGGAAAGGCACGACTCCCTGACTCTTTGCCTGTTCGGCATAGGTGGCGATGGCCGAGGCATCCAGACTGGCGGGGTTAATATTCATACCACCACCGGGATTGGCAATATTGACGATAATCAGCCCGATAATCAGTGCCAGGGTGCTGACAATTTCAAAATAGAGCAGTGCAATCGCCCCTGTCCGGCCGACGGCTTTCATACTCTCCATTCCGGCAATGCCTGTCACGACAGTACAGAAAATCACCGGTGCTATCACCATTTTAATCAGTTTGATAAAGCCATCCCCGAAAGGCTTCATCTGTGTTCCGATGTCCGGATAAAAATGACCCAATGAAATACCCAATGCAATGGCGATGATCACCTGGATATAGAGGCTGCTGAACAGCGTTTTTTTCATAATGATTCCAGTCTTATAAGTATGACGTTTATTTTTATAGTCGCTATCAACTACGCGCTAAAAAGTAACAGCATGTTAATTAAAAGCAAATAACATCACAGTGTTAAAGTAAAAATTGGTAGTTTTATGAACTGACTCGCTTCAGTGTGTTCATTCGGGGATCATACCGTTTACCGGTATCTATAATCCGCAATGGGGATGAAACGGGAATTTTCTGTCTGTGGCATATTATTAAAACAGCACAGATGCTTATAACGGGAATTTTTGCACCGGAAGCGATTATCAGTCATGGTGTGTGCACGGCAGAGCGCCTGTACCGCGTGACAGAACCATTTTTACGTTTATTCACCTGATCAGGAAAACATATGAGCCATATTCAATCGAAAAAAATCGTTTATCGTGACAACAGCACCGACTTAGAAGGTATCCTGGTATTTGATGCCAGCAGCAAAGTTGCGGTACCAGGCTTAGTAATGGCCCCTAACTGGATGGGTGTCACCGATGCTTCTGTCTCACTGGCAGAGAAAGCGGTGGCTCAGGGGTATGTTGTGCTGATTGCCGACCTGTACGGGCAGGGCAAACGTCCGTCTTCCGCAGAAGAGGCCGGTGAAATTATGATGACAGTTAAAAATACCCCGCAGGAAGTCGGACGTATGGCGCTGGCGATTGATGCCCTGAAAGCACAGACCGAGGCACCTGTCATTGCTGAGAAAATTGCGGCCTTCGGTTTTTGTTTAGGCGGACACAATGTCCTGGAACTGGCACGCAGTGGCGCGGATATTAAAGCGGCCGTTTCTTTCCACGGCGGACTGGATACCTGCGGTCAGTATGATGCGAAGAAGATCCAGGGGTCCGTCCTGGTGCTGGATGGGGCCGGCGATCCGCTGGTACCTCGCGAACAGCTTCCGGCCTTTGCGCAGGAAATGCTGTCTGCTAACGTCGACTGGAAACTGCACAGCTATAAAGGTGCTGTTCACTCCTTCACGGATGTGAACGCGAATGTTGAAGGCGTTGCCGAATACAATGCGGATGTCAGTGACCGTGCTTTTAAAGCGATGTTTGCTTTATTAGCTGAAGTCTTCTGATATTGCTCCCCCGCGGGCATCATCGCCCACGGGGGAAAGTCACCGACTCTTTTTCCTGCCAGGGGATTATAGTTTCACTGAAGCCTGCATGTAGAATGTGCGCGGCTCACCGGCATACAGCCCTTTATTGTTATCGTCATAAGAACGGACAAAATACGGCTGATCGAACATATTTTTGACCCCGAAGCCCACCTTCAGATTTGAATAACGCGGGCCAAAATCATATCCGACACGAGCGCCCCACAGCATATAACCGGCAATACGCCCGGTACTGCCATCGGCACTTTCTGCCACGGTATTGGCGTTATCGGCGAATTGTGACGACTGATACTCACCGTTCAGATTAAAACGCCATTGCCCCGGAGTGTAATCGAGGCCCACGACCCCTTTATGTTTCGGGGAAAAGGGCACCTGATTACCGTAAGTCTCCCCATGTTCAAGGATCACAGCATTCACATAGGCGTAGCTGGCATAGACCGAAAGATCATCCAGTGCCGGAGACAGCGCTGACATATCATAACGGACCTGAGATTCCAGCCCGCTGTGACGGGTTTTTCCGCGGGCCGTGACAGAGTCAGTAATCTGGTCTGAGTCATACTGATTATTGAAATTAATCAGGAAGATCCCGGCTTCAGCACTCAGATAACCATCATCGTATCGGGTTCCGGTTTCCCAGGTCCGTGCTTTTTCCGGCCCGATACTCCCGCTGCTGACCGCTTTACCAATCTGACTATATTGCACAGTACCGAACGAGCCTTCGGTATTGGCATACAGGTTCCAGCTATCGGTAAGATGATAGAGTACGCTCAGCGCCGGTAACGGTGCGTTATAGCTGATTTGCTGGTGTGTATGAGTCAGAGCATTATTCTGAAACGACTCGATATGCTCAAAACGCATTCCCGGGGTAATCGTCCAGTTACCCATATCAATACGGTCATCGGCATAGAATGCATGGGCTTCTGTGCCTGAGCGCGTATCCCGGTCGTACGGGCTATAGGCGGTCGGTACGCCCCCACCGGTCGTGGGTGTGTAGTAACGCATTTCATGGCTGGATTCGCTGATATAGCGGTAACCGACACTGATTTCCTGAGCAACGCCGCCATCAGACAGGAAACTCTGACTGTAGCGTGGCTCAATACCTCTTACCCAGTACTCCCGGGGGGAAAGGGTGATCTTCTTACCCTGTTCAAGATAGCCGCTTCGCAGTGTATGCGTGAGGAACCCCTGCACATTAAATTTATGCTGCGTATCCGGCTGGTACTGATAACCGAGACTGGCAAGTTCTCTGCGTCCCCAGAACTGATCGTAAGGACGGGTGGACTGCCAGCGATTGGCCTGGTAGTCGGCCCGGCTGAGGCCTCCCGGCATGTCGGCCCGGCCATCGTAATATTGCAGCAGGCTGTTAAACGTATTGACACCGTCAGGCGCGTAGCGGCTCTTGAGCATAATATCATCGATACGGGTCGCACTATGCTGGCGCCAGTCGCTGCCCCGGGTCCCGGAATAGAGCAGGGCACTGCCGAAACCGTTATCAGCGGTGCCGCCGACCATCAGGTTATGGGTTTCTTTCGGGCTGTTCTGTGATGAGGTCGGGCTGAGCATACCCTCGACTCCGGCTTCTATCCCGAAGGTTTTCGGGATAGCCCGGGTGACATAGTTGACGACCCCGCCGACACTTTGCGGTCCGTACCGCACTGCACCGCCATCCCGTACCACGTCGACTGCATCCATGTTCCCCAGAGATACCGGTGCCAGAGACAGTTGCGGCTGCCCATACGGGGCATATGGCACAGGAATGCCATCCATCAGTATGGTTGAACGTGTTGCGAGACGCGGATTTAATCCGCGAATACCAAAATTCATCGCCAGGTCATCGCTTCCGGTCCCGTTATTGTCAGGTGCATTCACGCCCGGGATACGGTTCATGACATCGCGTATTGTGGTTGCTCCGGTTTTAGCAAAATCCTGTCGGCGGATAACATCGCGGGCACCGGGATGTTCAAAGACATCACTTTCACGGGCCTCTCCGAGCCAGTCACCCACCACGGTCATTGAGTTACCCTGAATAGCGGGAACAGGCTCCAGCGTCCAGCTGCCGGGACCTAATGCTTTGGCCTGTAACTGGCTTCCGGTCAGCAGTGCCTGCAGGCCGTCTGCGACCGTGTAGTCACCCTGCAGGCCATGACTTTGCTTGCCGCGGGTTAGTTCTGCCTTCACGGATAAAGTAATTCCGCTCTGCGCGGCATACTGGTTCAGCGTGTTATCCAGAGAACCCGCCGCAAGCTGATAGTGATGCGTTAGCGGGGGAGAAGCCGCGAAGCTACCGGTACTGAACAGGCCCATCCCGCTGAACAGGCTCATGCGCAGCCAAAGAGCCAGAGAAGGTGATTGCCGCGATCTTCTTACGGATGCGCTGTCTGAGGTCGTCATACTCTCTCCATCATAATTTTTAGTATTCACTGATGAAGTCGTATGAGAACGTCAAAAGGACAAAAGGAAATGATAATTTTTATTATTATCGTTCAGCTTTTGTTGCTGATGACGATAACGTACTGTGTCAGGGTATGGATAGTCACCGGCAGTGTTGCCGAAATGGCCGCCAGGGTGGCTTTAAGATTGAATGCCGGGAAGGTACCGCTCAGACGAAACTCCCCTGCGGTGCCTGTACAGCGGATCAGTCCGCGATGATAACGGGAGAGTGTCGCCACCACCTCACTCAGCGGTTGATCACTGAAACTGAGGGTACCCCGTTGCCATCCGGTTTCTTGCGGATCTGCCGGTTGAATCGCTGAAAAAGCGTGGCGGGTAAAGCGCAGACTTTCCCCTGCACATACCAGCCTGAACTGACCGGGGGCATCCGGTAACCGGACCTTCACCGCATGCTCACTGACCGTCAGTAGTGTACTCTCCTCGTCTTCCCGGACGGAAAAGATTGTCCCGAGAGCCGTCAGCAGCCCCTGGCGGGTCAGCACCCGGAACGGACGGTGCAGGCTGTCTTTACCGGTGGTAATGGCAATATCACCATACAGCAGCCGGATCAGACGTTGCTGCTGGTCAAAACGAACATTGACTGCACTTCCGGTATTCAGCATCAGAGTCGAGCCGTCAGCCAGTTGCTGCTGCATCATCTGTCCTTTCGCCGTATGGTAATCGGCCCGCAGACCTTCAGCCATCTCTGAGCGCCATAACGGCCAGCCGGTGGCAGCACCACCGAAGAGCAGAAGGAGGCCTTTCAGCACCGAACGACGTGTGGCTGGTGGGTCTTTCAGTAAAAAACGACCGGTTCCGGCGGGCAGATCGGTGATTTGCTGACGCAGCGATTCAACCTGTTGCCATGCCCACTGATGGTCGGTATGACCGTTCACCCACTGCTGCCATTGACGGGTCTGCTGTGGGGTCACCTGCGGATCATTGAGCTGAGCATACCAATGGGATGCCGAGCGTAGTGCCCGCCGTCTGGCCTCTGTCAGCGAACTCTGCATTACAGCCCATTCTCCAGCCGGAAGAGCAGACAGTGCTCAGTGGCTTTGGCGATATATTTCTTCACTGAACTGACCGATACGCCCAGGACTTCTGCAATATCGCGATATTGCATGCCGTCCAGCTGAGAGAGCAGAAAAGCCTTACGGCTTTTTTCACTGAGAGTATCCAGCATGCGATCGACCTGTTGCAGGGTCTCCAGCTGGATCTGGCGGATTTCTTCTGACGGTTGCTGCGCTTCCGGCAGAGAGGCCAGCATCTGTAAATAGCTTTGTTCCAGTGCCTGGCGGCGGAAAAGGTCAACCATTACCCGTTTCGCTACGGTACAAAGAAAAGATTTCGGGTCGCGGATAGTGGGTATTGTATCTTTCCCGAAAAGCCGTAAAAAAGTGTCATGCGCAACGTCTTCGGCATCAAAAGCGGAGTGTAATTTCCGGGTAAGCCAGACCGTTAACCAGCCATGATGTGAATGATAGAGTTTATCCAGCGTCAGGGCAGCAGAAGAAATGGCGGAGTCAGTCATGGCATCAGGCGTCACAGGTTAAGATCAGGCTGCATATTAATATGAGAATAGTTATCATTTCAATGACGGGATACATTTATCCTGGCGGGGGATAGCCCCGGTGATTTGCGTTGGTCATAAAATTGTCATACCGTCAGTGTAGTCTGCCCGAAAATATTCAGAGAGAGCGAACATGATGAAAAATAAGTTAAAAATCCTGCCCCTCATTTTACTCCCGCTGGTAAGTTTTTCTTCCCGAAGTGCTGATGTCCCTTCAGTCTGTGCCCCGAAAACCTATGAAATGGCACTCCGTTATCAGCAGAAATCTGCAGAAATTATGGCCCTGCAGTTGCAGACCTATAAATTTGCACAGCAGACCTTTCAGGCAAAAGTCGCCCGACTGGCGGACCCGGAAAAAGCGGCAGTGGTGATGGATTTAGATGAAACCGTGCTGGACAATACGCCGTTAATGGTCAGGGATATCGAAAATTGCCACGATTTCACCCGCTGGGATACGTGGGATGCATGGGAGAAATCGGGACATCCCGGGCTTATCCCAGGCGCAAAAGCGTTTCTGCAGGCCGTGAATGCGAAAAAGGTGCATATTTTTTATGTCTCCGATCGCAGTCAGGCGAATAAAGCACAGACTCTGGCATTACTCCGTTCGCTGGGGTTACCTCAGGTATCAGAAGATAATGTTATGCTGGATACCGCATCTAAGCAGGTCAGACGCGCCACCATCCGTCAGCACTACTCCATCATTATGTTATTCGGTGACAGCCTGCCGGATCTCTCAGCGCAATTTAAGAATAAAAAAACAACCGAGCAGCAGCGTCAGCTGGTCGCAGAGAATGAAGCACATTTTGCGGATGACTGGATTGTGTTACCGAATGCGGCCTATGGTTCCTGGACGGATGCCACATTGACCCCCTGGAAACAATGAGGGCATAAGGTCGATACTTTATTTATCACAGACTGACCGGGATCCCCATGTGAAGTAAAGAATGTACCGGTGCTACGACCGGTATCCGATACCTTTTCTGGCCGGTCTTTCATAAAATTTTCCCGCTTACCCTGTCCCTCTTGCCTGATTTCAGGGGGGCAGGCATGATTACTGGTCAATAGAGGGTGACATTAACTGATTCAGGGCCGCGTACTGCAGCAGCATAATAGTTTTCCCGTCATTGATGGTACCGTTGTTCATGGCCTGCATAGCCTCGGTAAAAGGCATTTCAAGCACTTCCAAATCTTCGCCTTCCTCTTTCAGTCCGCCTCCCCGCGAAACCCGGTCTTCCGGGTGATATTCCGCGACAAACAGGTGTAACTTTTCGGTGACCGATCCGGGACTCATCCAGGCCTCAAAGACTTTCCTGACGTGACTTATCCGGTAACCGGTTTCCTCTTCAGCCTCCTGACGTACACGGGACTCAGGGTCTTTTGCTTCCAGCAATCCGGCAGCGACCTCAATCAGCATGCCTTCGCCGCCATTAATATACGCGGGCAACCTGAATTGGCGGGTCAGTATTACGGTGCCTTTCTCGCGGTTGAAAAGTAACACGGCCGCACCGTCACCGTGATCATAGGCTTCACGATTTAACCGCTGCCACGAACCGTCATGGCGCTGAAAATCAAAGGTATATTTCTCCAGCAGATACCAGTCATCAGAAAGCGTTCTGACATCGACTATCCGGACTCTGTCATTCGGTGATTTCACTGTATGGCCTCCATCGGGTGGTTTGCCGGGAAAATAACCCCGTCATTCTGTACTTTTTACAGGCAATCAGTGTAGCGGGGAGGGGGAAAATGTCATTATAAAAGACGTTTTGTACCCGGATGGCAGCGCCGTGGGGGGTGACAAACCGGAGATTCGGACATACCTGTAGCCATTTCATGGCCCGGACGTTGCAATAGGTTCCATCATCATAGGCCAACTGTTCTGTACAGGCAGAGAGTTCTGCTGCGCTAACCCGCGGCTGCCTCCGGAATACCTGGATCTTATATGACCGGAACAAGCGGTTTTGCCTCCGCAGATGACCCCGGGCTGTACAGATACCGGGCCTTCACCGGCCCGGTATCTGAGCGTTATACCAGGTTGTTTTTGAGCAGGTGATCTGCCAGCCTCAGCGTTAACGCCGCCCCGGTCAGGGTTGGATTCATACAGGAGGTGGAAGGCATCACACTGGTTCCGGCGATATAGAGGTTCGGATGGTCATGAGTCCGGCAATCTGAATTGACGACCGAATTCTTAGGATCATCACCCATAATTGTGGTTCCCATGATGTGCTGACGATCCTGATAGCTGGTATCAATTTTCAGTATTTTTCCGCCGAGTAGTTTTGCAAAGTTAGCAAAATCTTTCAGCCCTTCATTTTTACCCGCTTGCCAGTAATCGGTGACACTATAAGAGAGTTCCGGCAGGGGAATACCAATAGCATCTGTTTTGGTTTTACTCGGTACGATGCGGTTCTCTGGCAGCGGTACTGTTTCAAAATCGATAGCAAAGTTAAGTGAACGTGCAGATTGTCTGCGCAGCTCAGCATCCAGTTCTGATCCCAAAATCCCTTTGCTGATCAGCGAAGCTGCATAGTCTGCCGTAGGCACGGTATTACGTACTTTGATTTTGTAACTTGGAAACTGTTTCCTGAATTCCCCGTCACGGTTATTCAGATACACCAGTAATTCTGTCGGTCCCTGCCCGGGCCAGACATCCTCATCCATCATAAAATTCATACTGATGCCGGTATGTCCCATCAGGTTCCGTCCTACCTGATCTGAGGAGTTAGCGATACCTTTAGGGTATTTTTCAGAGACAGACATCAGCAGAAGTTTTGGCGATTCAATCCCGTAAGCCGCGACAATAAAGACATTTGCCGTCAGGGAGTGCTCTGACCGGTCCGGCTTCCTGTACCAGATACGGGTAATTTTACCGCTGTCATCGGCTTCAATGTTATAAACGACCGAGTTATCCAGTAATTTCGCTCCCAGGCGTTCTGCTTCATCGATGTGACGGGTACCGTCATATTTGGCTCCGATTGGGCAGACCGGGTTACAATTATTATTTCCGGCACATACCGGACGATTCCCCCATGGACGGGTGGCCCTGCCATTTGGTTCAAGCACCGGGTTGTAGCCTCCCTTTCCCAGTAATTCACTGAGGCGGTCAAACATATAACTGGTGGGTAGCCCGGGCATCGGAAACGGTTTTGAGCGCGGCGGCCAGGCTTTACCCCCATGTCCGCTCTCATCCTGCCCATCGACGCCGGATACACCAAGCTCATATTCTGCATCGCAGTACCAGGGCTCCAGGTCATCATAGCTCAGAGGCCAGTCACGGCCATGGCCGTACAGGCTTTGTAACCGGAAATCATTTGGGATCATTCGCCACAGGGCGGAACCAAAATGCCAGGTCGTTCCGCCCACCACCCGCAAATACTTGGTAGGATATTTGACCGGGCCGACCTGCTGTAAATAATCGCCATAGGTCGAAGGCACATAGGGCAGGTCAGGATAAGGTGATCCGACACCTTGCAGTTTCATATTAGTCAGAGACATTTTAAACGGTGAGTTACGGAAGCGTTCCACAATCTCCTGTCGGGTGACCCTCGGGCCAGCCTCGACAATAATGACGGATTTACCGGCCTGCAGCAGCCGTGTTGCCAGTAATCCGCCCATGACACCTGACCCGATAATAATAACATCTGCATCTGTCGTCGTCTGACTCATACTTCCGGCCCCTGATGTGCGGGTTTATTATCAACGGCAGCCCAGGAAATCGGGCCACTGCCATACGTGGGAACCACAAGAATGCCCTGTGTTGGCAGGTACATCATGGCTTCTGCATAGGCGATTAGCTCCAGTTTATCGTCATTCCCTACAACTCCCCGGTACCAGGCTGAGATAACTTGTGAGGCTGCCTGACGGAGATCAGAATTCACAGGATTATTCTGCAGAAAATTATCAATATTCCGGTATTTTCCCGGCCGGATATCCTGCTGTAACAGGGACAGTTTCTGATCAAAATTTGCATCATGACGATGCAGGCCATCAAAATAACGTTGTGCCAGCACAGGATTTACCCGCCGGTTTACCAGGAATTCCGACAGCGGAATAAAACCGCTGTCATGTAAACCGGCAGCCGCGGCACGATACGCAGGGAACAGAGAACCGCATAATCCGGCAACCGAAAGTACTCCAATCCCTTGTAATAAATGCCGGCGGGAAATACCGGAAGGGGGGGGATTATTTACGGACATGTTTCCTCCTTTTACGCAGAGCCAGCAGGATCAGCACGAGGATCACTATCACGCCGCCTGCCAGTACTGCCGGGTTAGCCAGCCGGACAATGATCGGCGTCGGACCGCCTTCCCGCACCGTTTTGACCTGATCTGCCGTCACGGACAGTGCGGCATTACCGTGGTGTTTCAGTACATAGTTAGCGACATCAGCGACCTGTTGATCATTCAGTCGTTCAGAAAAAGCCCCTGCGGGGCCAAAAGCTGGCATCGCGATGTACTGCCCATCCGCATGGCGATGTACGCCAAACAGGATCGTAGCGATCAGATTGTCCGGTGTTGTTGCACCGGTGGCGCTGTTATGAAACAGAGAAGGATAGAACTGACTTCCTTCGCCGTTTGCCTGATGGCAGCTGGCACAGGTGCTGCTATAGATTTGCCAGCCAGCATCCGGATGAGCCACCGAACGTAATGTGTTTTCAGTCTCTGACGGTTTCCCCTGATCAAAGCGTGATACCGTCGCCGCTGCTCCGGAGGGGGGCACCTGGCGGAGCCAGGCGACGATGGCATGCAAATCATCATCGCTAAGATATTGCAGGCTATGATCAATGGCTTCAGCCATCGGGCCAGCGGCCTGCGCCTTACCATTAACATGGCCGGTTTTCAGATAACGATATAGCTCATCATTGCTCCAGCTACCGATGCCGGCGGTTTTATCAGAGGTGATATTCGGGGCATACCAGCTCCCCAATTGACTGCCAGACAGCGCTTCACTGTTTTTCTGCCCCATCATAAAATTACGTGGCGTATGACAGGTATCACAGTGCTCCAGAGCATTGACCAGATAGTTACCCCGGTTGAGCTGCGCCGATCCCTGAGTATCGGGAGTAAGACGCTGATTATCAGCAAATAACAGGTCCCATAGCGCCATGGTGCTACGTATTGAGAACGGGAAAGGCAGGTGTGTCGCCGGAGCGGCTTTATTGACGGGGTTAACATCATGCATAAAATACTGATAAAGCGCGCTTATATCGCTATCAGTCATTTTACTGTAAGAGGTATAAGGCATCGCCGGATAGAGGTATTCCCCTTTGGCATTCACCCCTTCGCGTACGGCCCGGGCAAAGTCTGCCTCACTGTAATTACCGATGCCGAAGATCTTTGATGGAGTAATATTGCTGGCGATAATATTTCCCATGGGCGATGAGACAGCATACCCGCCGGCCATCGGTGCCCCTGAAGGTCCGGGTGAGTTATGACAGGCACCACAGTCGGCAGCAATTGACAGATATTTTCCCTGCTCAATGACTGATGCTGCGGCCGGGGTATCTGCAGCTTGTGCCGATTTACCTGCCAGCATCAATAGGCTGAGAATCAGAGCCAGACTCGATCGTCTCAATTTACACTCCTGCACATGACTAAGTTATCAATCACTGCCCCGAACACCGGGACTGCCGATCCCGCGGCCAGCGCCGTAGAGGGAAGTGAAAAAAGCATCCTTCGTGATAAGAAAAATAATGCGTACTCTCAGGTCCCGGCCAAACCCGGGGATAAGCCATTGAACAGGTTATCCGGCGAGGTAATTACCTTAAAAATAGTCATCATGCTAATGTTTGCAACGAATATTATTAACAATTTGTTAATTTAATCGCAAAATCTACAGGGGGGGGGAAATAATATTGTAACCGGTGATATACCCCTGCCAGACGATGCGGGGTCTCGCTGGCAGAGGGGGCATGCCATAAAAAAGGCAGCCGGAGCTGCCTTTGATGCCGGTGGATATTTTAGAAATTGACGTTCGCGCTCAGGCCACCAATAAAGGCATTCTGTACCTGGCTGACCGCGCCGGGGGCGGCGACCAACTGCAGATTCGGACGTACCTGTAGCCATTTCGTGACCCGGACGTTGTAATAGACTTCATAATCATCTTCCGAACCGCTCTGTACAGGCAGATAGGTCGGACGGGTATCGCTATTCACGCCCTCAGCACGGTTTTCATCACGCAACATGCGGGAGTAGCTTGAGTTCACGTGGATACGGGCAGCACCGACCCCGATTTCATCTTCCGGGCGGGCATCAAAAGGACCTTTCCAGGTGAATGAAACGGCCTCGTAATTATCGGTTTTCGACGTCCGATGGTCATTCATCACAGCCTGTAATGTCAGTGTTAACCCACGATCTGCGCTGCCATGCCAGGTGGTCAGTTGCTGTTGAGCCACCAGGTAACCGCCATAAGCATGGGCGGTATCGCTATACCCTGTGTTGTGCCATGAGCTGTAAACATTGTCACTGGCTGACGAGTAGTAATAACCCAGACGATAGTTGCCAGGTAAGTGATCCGGACCCAATGCCGGCTTCCAGCCCAGCTCTACCGGCACCATATTGCCGGTCGTCGGGCTGAACTCCAGACGGAAACCGTCACCGCGTTCGGTGTTGTAAGGGGTCTGATTATACAAACCGACCTGCATAAAAACGTCCGGCGTAATATTCAGCTTAACCCGGCTACCCCATTGGGAAACCGGCCAGTTAAACCAGTGATCACCACGCCAGTTACCGGCCTGGCCATTTCCGAAAGCCAGGTTCTGGAACTGACTGTCGATCACATCAAAGTCTTCTGCGACAGTGAGACGACCGGCCTTGATATCCAGACGATGATCGAAAAAGCCTTTTCTCAACCAGAACTGGGTCAGACGCCAGGTCTGGCCCCGTCCCCAGACTTCCTGAGGAGATGACAACATGCCCGCCTGCGGATCACTGATATGATCGCCCAGGTTTTGCCCGTCACGATTGGTGACGGTGAACCGGAATTCGGTATCCTGCCAGTTGAGGAGTTTTTGCAAATCGAGGTCGACTCCGAACCCCCACTGGTCACTGTAACGGGCGGTAGTTGAGGTGTTATAGCCTCCTGCCAGGTTCGCCGCATTTTCCATGGTGTAGTTAACCTGGAAATCTACGCCTTTCTGTTTCAGTTGGGTGCGTGTCCCGCCCCAGTCACCGGACATCCAGGGCGAGCCATTACTCAGGGCATCGGCTGCTGAACTGACGGACGGAAATACTGATGTGCTCAGCAGCGCCAGACTGAAGATAAGAGTGTTATGAGAGAGCCTGTGCATTGTTTTTTTTTTCATGATAATAATTCTTATAAAAAAGGTATTTTCTTACTTTATGGGTGTGATTGCCTTTTTATGAATATCGTGCTCAGAAGAATTTTATTATTTAAAATTCAGAGAAGGTGCACCAATATCTATCGTTATATTAAAAAGCCGATCCGCGTATCCCATGTTTTTGTCTTTGCCGGCCAGCAGGGGGGCTGCTTTATCCTGTATTCCGTTTTGCCAACGGAGGATGGCGAAAGCTCACTATTTGTGGCGACGCCTGCCGGGGAAAGGCGGGGGCTACTATACAGTAAAATCTGCATAAGTTAATTAATTGTTGATTTGTTTTGTTCTTAATGTTTTATAAATGGATCGTGGTGTTGTATTTTCAAGGAAGGAAAAGGGATCATATTTTCGGAACATATAAAAATGTACTGTTTTTCACACTATTCTTAAGGAAGGTTATTATTTTCAATGGGTTGTGTTTTTCCGGTTTCCGGGGGAGCAGGCCGTTTTCAGGGGGCAGGGGTAAATAAACGCGATAATTCACGAATAAGAAATGAAAACCTGAGGGAAACAGAAGAAATATTATCTTTATTACGTGACAGGTGTTTATTATGCGGATAGCCCGCGATATTTTTTTATTTTATATTTTCTGATTAATAAGGCGTCAAAAGTATTAAAAAAAGAGCAAGAAAGTGCTTTATTGGGTCCGGAAAATCAGGTACATTTTCAGACGTAGGGTACAGAGGTAAGATGTTCTATCTTTCAGACCTTTTACTTCACGTAATCGGATTTGGCTGAATATTAGCCGCCCCGGTCATTTCGGTGATCGGGGCGTTTTTTATGGAAGATAGTGCGAAAGTACCGTCAGGAAGCCATATGCGGGAATTAAACTTCGGCGTTATCTCCGGCACTGATCGAATAAGTGCTGAACCACTCGTCCAGTTTATTTTTTAATTTATCAACGCCAATTTTCTTCAGTGAAGAAAACATCTCTACCTGAACGTCGCCTTCAAAGGATTGGCTGTGCTCACGTACCAGATTCAGCTGTTTTTTTCTGGCGCCAGAAGCCAGCTTATCGGCTTTGGTCAGTAATACCAGCACCGGAATATGGCTGTTAACGGCCCATTGCACCATTTGCTGATCGAGATCTTTCATCGGATGGCGGATATCCATAAGAATGACCAGTCCTTTTAATGAATCCCGCTTTTGCAGATATTCAGCCAGCGCGCGTTGCCACTTCAGTTTCATCTCTTCCGGGACTTCCGCGTAACCATAACCCGGTAAATCCACCAGCCGATAGCCGTCAGCAACTTCAAACAGGTTAATCAGCTGGGTCCTGCCGGGGGTTTTACTGGTACGTGCCAGCGACTTCTGATTGGTTAACGTATTTAACGCACTGGATTTACCTGCGTTAGAACGTCCGGCAAAAGCCACCTCCACACCACTATCGACAGGCAGATGGCGAATGTCCGGGGCACTGGTAACAAAGTGGGTAACGTGATAATTCCATCCAGACAAGGTCAAACTCCGCATAATAAGGTCAGGGTAATAACGGGAGTATACCTGTTATGGCGGCAAAGTGCCTGTATACAATGTGATCCGCACCCGATTTGATCGCGGGTGGCACCCGGCAGGATCGGTCATCAGTGAACGGGGGATATCCGTTACCCTGTTTTCGCCCTGTTATTGGCCTGGAATCCAGCTCACACGGGTGTGTAATCCCCTGACCCTGTGAGTTTTTCCTGCTATTGTTACGGAACAGGTGAACAGCCTTGCGGTTTACTCAGTGCTGATCTGCGGGGGAATAAATACCGGTTACCGGGCGACAAAACCGGCTTCGGGTATCAGCATGGGAGCACCTGGTTCTGATAAATGTGCGATACCCGCAGCTGTCGCTTTTTAATTATGCTGGTTTCTGCTAGATTCCGCCGCAATTCTATACTAAAGAAAAACCATTGAGACTGAACACCATGAAACAACCTGCCAAAGCACCGCGCGGTAAATCCGCACCTCAGCGTAAGACGCGCGCCGAACTGAATATGGAAGGCCGTGACCGTCAGCGGCAGAAAAAACAAAAAGGTCTGACAGCCGGTAACCGTGCAAATCCTGCGAATGATCAGGGCAAGGGTAAAGGGAAAGACAAAGCGCTGAACGACCCGCGTCTGGGCAGTAAAAAGCCGGTTCCTCTGGTCGCTGAAGGTGCTGTGGCCGCAAAACCGGTGGTTAAACGTCGCGAAGCGGCACCTGCCCTCAGTGCCCGTGAAGAACTGGCCGCGCTCGAAAGTAATGAGCGTCTGGATACGTTGCTGGATCAGCTGGAGAATGGCGTAAAATTATCTGCAGAAGAACAGACCTGGCTGGATACGACGCTGGACCGTATTGAAGTCCTGATGGAAAAACTGGGTATCGATCTGGATGAAGACAGCGAAACGCAGGATCCTGAAGCAGAAGAAGATATGTACAGGTTACTTAAGGGTAACTAATCAGTTTTCCGGGGTGCAGAGTGAATTTTGTACCCTTTACTGAGAATAGTTAATCATGCTTTGGCCAGGATCAATTTTAGCGCTGTTGTATGCGTGTTTTCTCCTGTTCTTCTTCGGTAAACTACGGCGTCTGTCACGATTGAAATCGCGGGTGCGTCGCCGATACCGGCCCCCTTCTCCCGGAGTTGCGCGATCTTCTTTCAGAGCCCGCCACCGGAAGGAGTAAGTATGTCTGTACCTCAGATTGAATGGGATCAGCCATTAATCGAAAAATATAATTATTCCGGGCCGCGCTATACATCGTATCCCACTGCTCTTGAGTTTGATCAATGCTACACCGAACAAGACTTTTTGCAGGCGGCCGGCCGCTATCCGCAACGTCCGCTGTCTCTCTATCTCCATATCCCGTTCTGCCATCGACTATGTTATTTCTGTGGGTGCAATAAGCAGATCACCCGGCAAGGGCATAAAGCGGATCAGTATCTGGATACGCTGGAAGCTGAGATCCTGAAACGCGCACCTCTGTTTCGTGACAGGACAGTGACACAGATGCACTGGGGCGGGGGTACACCGACATTTCTGAATACTGCTCAGGTCTCACGTCTGACGGCCTGCCTGAAAGCGAACTTTTGTTTCTCTCCGGATGCTGAAATTTCTCTCGAGCTGGACCCGCGCGAAATTGAACTGGATATGCTCGATCACCTGAAACAGGAAGGTTTCAACCGGCTGAGCATGGGGGTTCAGGATTTCAATAAGCAGGTCCAGAAACTGGTTAACCGCGAGCAGGATGAAGACTTTATTTTTGCCCTGATGGCACGGGCAAAAGCACTGGGTTTTGTGTCCGGAAACATTGACTTAATTTATGGATTGCCGAAACAAACCCCGGAAAGTTTTGCCTATACCCTGCAAAAGGTCCTGGAATTACGTCCGGATCGCCTGAGTGTCTTTAATTACGCCCATATGCCGGAGCTGTTTGCCGCTCAGCGAAAGATAAAAACGGCTGATCTTCCTGATGCCGCTCAGAAACTGGCTATTCTGCAGCAGAGCATTACCACCCTGACGGAGGGGGGCTATCAGTTTATCGGCATGGATCATTTTGCCTTACCGGAAGATGAACTGGCGATAGCGCAGCGGGAGGGAGTATTACACCGGAACTTCCAGGGATACACGACACAGGGAAATACCGATTTACTGGGTCTGGGCGTCTCGGCCATCAGTATGATCGGGGATACTTATGCGCAGAATCATAAAGTGCTTAATCAGTGGCACCAGAGTGTTTCAGAACAGGGGACGGGGCTCTGGCGCGGAGTCAGCCTGGATACCGATGATTGTCTGCGCAGGGAAGTGATTAAAGCCCTTATCTGCCAGTTCTCGCTGGATATTCGCCAGACGGAACAGCAATGGGGGATCGATTTCAGTGACTATTTCTCAGAAGATTTGCAGTTATTAACGCCTTTTATCCGCGATGGTATGGTCATCAGGGAAGGGGATTGTCTGCGGGTGACTGCCCGGGGGCGGTTACTGATCCGTAATATCTGTATGTGCTTTGACCGGTATCTGCGTAATACCGTCCGGCAGCAGCACTTCTCACGTGTTATCTGAAACAACCGGCAGTCTGGCTGCCGGTTTTCAGAAGAGGGGGATTATTCCATCCCCAGTTCCTTCAGTTTCCGGGTCAGAGTATTCCGTCCCCAGCCTAACAGACGCGCGGCCTCCTGTTTATGCCCCTGGGTAAAGCGCAGGGCTGTCGTCAGCAGCGTTCTTTCCATTTCCGGCTGGGCATCGGATAACAGGTTTTGATGACCGGAACGTAATGCCCGGTCAGCCCATTGCGCCAGCAACGTTGCCCAGTTATCCGGTGACGAGGTGACCGGAGTCTCCGCCGGTGTGGTTTCAAATAACTCCGGAGGCAGATCCTGAATCAGCACTTCCTGTCCGGCAGCCATGACGGTCAGCCAGCGGCAGGTGTTTTCCAGTTGCCTGACGTTCCCTGACCAGTGCAGGCGTGTCAGTGCCGCTTCGGTTTCCGGATGCAGGATCTTTGTTTCCACCTCAAGCTCCCTGGCAGCCACTTGCAGGAAGTAGTGTGCCAGACGCGGAATGTCCTCCCGGCGTTCACGCAGCGGCGGGAGGTGGATACGGATCACGTTCAGACGGTGGAATAAATCTTCACGGAATTTCCCTTCCTGAACCCGTAATTCCAGATTCTGGTGGGTCGCGGCAATAATACGGACATCCACTTTGACCGGGGCATATCCCCCGACCCGATAAAACTGACCATCAGCGAGTACGCGTAATAACCGGGTCTGCACGTCCAGTGGCATATCACCAATTTCATCCAGGAACAGCGTACCGCCGTCCGCCTGCTCAAAGCGCCCCTGACGAACCTGATTCGCTCCGGTAAATGCCCCTTTTTCATGTCCGAAAAGTTCTGATTCAATCAGGTCTTTCGGGATAGCGGCCATATTCAGTGCGATAAACGGTGACTTTGCCCGCGGACTATGACGGTGTAAGGCATGCGCCACCAGTTCTTTCCCCGTACCGGATTCCCCGTTGATCAGTACACTGATCGATGAACGTGACAGACGACCGATAATACGGAAGACGTCCTGCATGGCGGGTGCTTCACCGATAATATCGGTGGTCGGTCCGCTGTCAGGATGGTTTCTGGGTTGCTGTTGTTCCTGATAATGGCTGATGGCCCGCTCGACGAGAGCGACGGCTTCATCGATATCAAAAGGCTTGGGCAGGTAATCAAAGGCCCCTTGCTGGTAGGCACTGACCGCAGCATCAAGATCAGAATGTGCCGTCATTATGATGACCGGCAGCATAGGATGACGTTTTTTAATTTGCTTGAGTAGTTCAAGGCCATCCATACCCGGCATGCGGATATCTGACAATAATACGTCCGGCGTTTTACTGGCGAGTGCATTCAGTACGTCGTTTCCGTTTTCGAACGCCGTACAGCTGACACCGGCTCCAGTGAGCGCACGTTCAAGCACCCAGCGGATGGAGCTATCGTCATCGACGATCCAGACTATCCCTCGTTGCATGGTAACCTCACTGGCGAATAGGCAGGAAAACCGAGAATTCGGTATGTCCTGGCCAACTGTTAAATTCTATTTTTCCTGAGTGCTGGTCAATCAGGCTACGGGCAATGGATAATCCAAGGCCGGTACCTCCCTCACGTCCACTCACCATGGGATAAAATAATGTATCCTGCAGTTGCTGGGGTATGCCCGGGCCATCATCTTCAATATCGATACGGGCAACCAGACGGTAACGCACACCGTGTAAGGTGAGCTGAAATGCGGTACGGGTACGCAGAGTGATGGTCCCACCCGCCTCACCTAATGCCTGCAGAGCATTCCGTACTACGTTCAGTAATACCTGTTCTATCTGATCCGGGTCGTGGGCCAGTTCCGGCAGACTGGGATCATAATCTCTCACCAGAGAGACATTCTCCGGCAGTTCCATCGACACCAGATTGACAATACGTTCAGCCACCTGGTGAATACTCTGAGTCACGTGCATGCCTGGCTGCTGCGGGCCCAGTAACCGGTCAACCAGGTTACGTAAACGATCAGCCTGCTCGATAATGACTTTGGTATATTCATTGAGCGACGGGTCCGGAAGTGCCCTGGAAAGCAACTGCGCTGCTCCGCGTAATCCTCCCAGTGGATTTTTTATTTCATGGGCCAGTCCACGGACTAAGTCTCTGGCGGCGACCTGTTGTGCATGCTGAATCTGTTCCTGGCTCAGGCGGCGCTGGTTATCCATCGGGGCCATTTCCAGCAGGATTTTTTGATCAGGAAACGTCTGTGCGGTCAGGGACATAATGTGCGCTCTGCCATCCACCACTATCGTCACTTCACTGTCAGTAAATCCCAGACCTGATTTCAGGCTTTCCTGCATCACATCGATATTCAGAGAGAAATATCCGGTCAGTTCCGGTAATGGCGTACCAAAAATTTTACGGGAACTCTGTGCCAGTAATTGTAATGCAGCCGGGTTCGCATAATGGATGACCAGATTATCATCGACCACTAACACACTGTTGATGAGAGAGTTGAGTATCTGCACGGCATCGTGTTGTGTGTTGGCTATCATTTTTCCATCTCCGCGTGACCAGATAAAGCCCGTCAATGCCGTATTCCGGACTAAAACATCAGTTGATACGGGCTGTTGTCTGTCTGCCCGGCAATGAAAGGCGGTTAACTGGCAGTATAACCAGCATGAAATAATTATTACACATTGAAATTACTGAGAAAAAAGCCCATCCGGAGATGGGCTGAATTTTTCCACGCCAACAACTCTGCAGCAGAGATTAAACGCTGTAGTAAAGCTCGAACTCTACCGGGTGCGGAGTCATACGCACACGGTCGTTATCTTCTTTACGCAGGGCGATATAGGCATCGATAGTATCATCGGTGAATACGCCACCACGGGTCAGGAAGCTACGGTCTTCGTTCAGTGCGTCCAGCGCTTCTTCCAGAGAACCTGCCACTTTCGGGATCTCTGCTTCTTCTTCAGGAGGCAGGTCATACAGGTTTTTATCCATCGCATCGCCAGGATGGATTTTGTTGATAATACCGTCAAGACCTGCCATCAGCAGTGCTGCGAATGCCAGGTATGGGTTGGCCGCCGGGTCCGGGAAACGCGCTTCGATACGGCGAGCTTTAGGGCTGGCAACGACCGGGATACGGATTGAGGCTGAACGGTTACGGGCAGAGTAGGCCAGCATAACCGGAGCTTCATAACCCGGGACCAGACGCTTGTATGAGTTAGTCGTCGGGTTAGTCAGGGCATTAATCGCTTTCGCGTGTTTGATAATACCGCCGATGTAGTACAGCGCCGTTTCAGACAGGCCGCCGTATTTGTCACCTGAGAACAGGTTAGTACCGTCTTTAGACAGTGACATATGGCAGTGCATACCTGAACCATTATCGCCAAACATAGGTTTTGGCATAAAGGTCGCAGTTTTACCGTAAGCATGTGCAACGTTGTGTACCACATACTTATAGATTTGAATTTCGTCGGCTTTTTTCACCATGGTGTTAAAGCGGGTAGCGACTTCGTTCTGGCCAGCAGTAGCAACTTCATGGTGATGTGCTTCAACGACCAGGCCCATCTGCTCCATCGTCAGGCACATTGCTGAACGCAGGTCCTGTGAGGAGTCGACCGGAGGTACCGGGAAGTAACCGCCTTTCACACCAGGACGATGGCCTTTGTTACCGCCTTCGTAGGCTTTACCGGTGTTCCATGCTGCTTCGATATCATCGATAGCCACGTGAGAACCGGACATGGTTGAACCGAAACGTACGTCATCAAACAGGAAGAACTCGGGTTCCGGTCCGAACAGTACAGTATCAGCGATACCTGAAGTGCGCAGGAAGTCTTCGGCACGTTTCGCGATAGAGCGCGGGTCACGGTCGTAGCCTTGCAGTGTGCCTGGTTCCAGAATATCACAACGGATGATCAGGGTCGGGTCTTCGAAAAACGGGTCCAGTACCGCGGTGGTTGGGTCCGGCATCAGCACCATGTCTGATTCGTTAATACCTTTCCAGCCGCCGATGGATGAGCCATCGAACATCTTCCCTTCTTCAAAGAAGTCTTCGTTGACCTGGTGAGCAGGGATGGTGACGTGCTGCTCTTTACCTTTACTGTCGGTAAAACGGAGATCAACAAACTTAACTTCGTGTTCGTTCATCAATGAGAGAACGTGTTCAACGGACATACTAACTCTCCTGAAATAATCATTGTTGTCGTGGATGGAGAACTGAACCGACGATGACTCACGAGGCGCTGTGAATTCCCGGTGGAAAGTTCCCGACAAGCGTTTCAACCGTTATGAAACTGTCGTTGTTGCTTCTCTTTGGTTAAGCGAAAACTGTGCCAACTTTTTATTTCACCGGAAAACGGGGTTTTAGCGGCAACCGGCATTAATGGGCGGGGCACTATACTGGCGCAATGCACCAATTTGGTGATATCAGGGGAGATGAGCTGCACCATGATGGTGCATGCTATCTCTGTCTGCTCTCCATTGCACTAAAAACGTACGTAATCTGCTGCGGATACAGGCCATTTAAAAAAGACTGTGAGAAAGTTACACGGAATACTGTGATCATGTTCAGTCTTCCGCCTAATACGTGTACAATAGCTCGCTATTTCTAATGCCTGAGGCAAAGCTGTGATCGAAAATTTGCGTAATATCGCCATCATCGCGCACGTTGACCATGGAAAAACGACCCTGGTTGATAAGCTGTTACAACAGTCCGGTACTTTTGATGCCCGTACCGAAGCAACTGAACGTGTGATGGACTCCAACGATTTGGAGAAAGAGCGTGGGATTACTATCCTCGCGAAAAATACCGCGATTAAGTGGAACGATTATCGAATCAATATCGTCGACACTCCGGGACACGCCGACTTCGGTGGTGAAGTGGAACGTGTCATGTCGATGGTAGACTCTGTGCTGCTGGTGGTTGATGCTATCGACGGCCCTATGCCACAGACGCGCTTCGTAACCAAGAAAGCATTTGCTCATGGTTTGAAGCCAATCGTTGTAATCAACAAAATTGACCGTCCGGGCGCACGTCCTGACTGGGTTGTCGACCAGGTATTTGACCTGTTTGTTAACCTGGACGCGACCGACGAACAGCTGGACTTCCCGATCATTTATGCATCGGCTATCCAGGGTATTGCCGGTGATGATCACGCTGCAATGGCGGAAGACATGACGCCACTGTATGAAGCTATCGTTAAGCACGTACCTGCGCCGAATGTTGATCTGGATGGTTCTCTGCAGATGCAGATTTCTCAGCTGGACTACAACAACTACCTGGGTGTTATCGGGATCGGTCGTATCAAGCGTGGTAAGGTAAAACCTAACCAGCAAGTGACTGTTATCGATAGCGAAGGTAAAACCCGTAACGGTAAAGTCGGTAAAGTCCTGGGCCACCTGGGTCTGGAACGTATCGACAGCGACCTGGCGGAAGCCGGAGACATCATCGCTATCACCGGTCTGGGTGAGCTGAACATTTCTGACACTATCTGTGATCCTCAGAATGTTGAAGCGCTGCCTGCACTGACCGTTGATGAACCAACCGTTAGCATGTACTTCTGCGTAAATACCTCACCATTCTGTGGTAAAGAAGGTAAATACGTAACTTCACGTCAGATCCTGGATCGTCTGAAGAAAGAGCTGGTACACAACGTTGCTCTGCGCGTTGAAGAAACCGAAGATGCTGATGCCTTCCGTGTATCTGGTCGTGGTGAGCTTCACCTGTCTGTACTTATCGAAAACATGCGTCGTGAAGGTTTCGAACTGGCGGTATCCCGTCCGAAAGTTATCTTCCGTGAAGTTGACGGTCGTAAGCAGGAACCTTACGAGAACGTGACCCTGGACATCGAAGAACAGCACCAGGGTTCAGTGATGCAGGCGATGGGTGAGCGTAAAGGTGACATGAAGAACATGGATCCGGATGGTAAAGGCCGTGTGCGTCTTGACTATGAAATCCCGAGCCGTGGTCTGATTGGCTTCCGTAACGAATTCATGACCATGACTTCAGGTACCGGTCTGCTGTATTCGACCTTCAGCCACTATGGTGATCTGCGTGCGGGTGAAGTCGGTCAGCGTCAGAATGGCGTACTGATTTCTAATGGTCAGGGTAAAGCTGTTGCGTTCGCACTGTACAGCCTGCAGGACCGCGGTAAGCTGTTCCTGGGTCACGGTGCTGAAGTTTATGAAGGCCAGATTATCGGTATTCACTCACGTTCAAACGACCTGACCGTGAACTGCCTGACCGGTAAAAAACTGACCAACATGCGTGCTTCCGGTACGGATGAAGCCACTACTCTGGTTCCTGCTATCAAGATGTCTCTGGAGCAGGCTCTGGAATTCATCGATGATGATGAACTGGTTGAAGTGACTCCGACCTCAGTACGTATCCGTAAGCGCCATCTGACTGAGAATGAGCGTAAACGTGCTTCCCGTGGCGGCAAAGACTCTTAACTGAGCTTGCTGTAACGCAAAAAACCCCGGCTTGCCGGGGTTTTTTTATGTCTGCAGGCCGGCCCGTGATACTGCGTATATTTGTCCGTAACCCCCGGTCTGTGGCTTGTTTGTCTGTGCCGAAGGCAGGCTTGTTACCTGCTCTGCTATTTTTCTCTGTCTGCCTCTCTGTTAACCGGGACTATTTGCCGCTAAAGTGAAATGACCGATAACAACCAGGGAGACGACTATGCTCTATATCTTTGATTTAGGAAATGTCATCGTTGATATCGATTTCAAACGGGCACTGGGGGTCTGGAGCCACCTGAGTGGCGTACCGCTCGCTTTATTACAGCACCGTTTTACGTTTGACGAGGCGTTTGAACAGCATGAACGCGGAGAGCTGACCGATCAGCAGTTTGCTGCCTCTCTCTGTAAAATGCTGGAGATTAACCTCAGCTATGCGCAGTTCGCGGCGGGCTGGCAGGCTATTTTTGTGGGTGCCCGGAACGAGGTCGTCGCACAAATGAATGCACTGCGGGCGCAAGGCCATCGGGTTGTCATCCTGTCAAATACTAATAATCTGCACTGCGAATTCTGGCCGGAACACTATCCGCAGGTGACTGATGCAGCCGATGCCGTTTATCTCTCCCAGCAAATGCAGATGCGTAAACCTGAAGCGAAGATCTACCAGACTGTGCTTGAAAAAGAAGGGGTAACGGCACAGGATGCGATCTTCTTTGATGATAATCCGCAGAATATCGAGGCTGCTCAGCGCCTCGGGATCAAGAGTGTTCTGGTCACCGGTCCTGAAACCCTCAGAGAGTGGTTTTCTGCCAGTGTAGCGACCCACTAGCCGACAGATTTCCGGGTCTTTCATTTCATAGGCAGGGAGCTCAACGATATGATCAAGCGGATAAAATTTCTGCTCAGCTGGGTGGCGCTGCTTTGGCGTCGCATTGACGACGATAATATGACCGTCCATGCCGGCAATCTGACATTTGTCTCGTTGCTGGCGCTGGTACCTTTGGCGACGGTCGTGTTTGCCTTATTTGCTGCCTTCCCGGTATTTTCTGACATCAGCGTCCAGTTGCGGCATTTTATTTTTGATAACTTTGTCCCTGCCGCGGGCACGGTGGTGGAAGATTACCTGGAACGCTTCGTTTCCAATGTTAACCGGATGACGGCGGTGGGAGCCATCGGGCTTATCGTCACAGCGCTGCTGCTGATGCACTCGATTGACAGTGCATTGAACACCATCTGGCGAAGTACGAAAAAGCGGCCACTGGTTTTCTCGTTTGCCGTCTACTGGATGGTGCTTACCCTGGGGCCGTTACTGGCCGGGGCAAGCCTGGCAATGAGCTCGTATCTCCTCTCTGTGCAATGGCTCAATGATACCGGGGTCACTCATTTGCTGGACCCTGTGCTGCGCTTATTCCCCCTGTTGCTTTCCGTACTAGCCTTCTGGTTGTTGTATAGTATTGTGCCTACACGTGAGGTGCCTTCACGGGATGCGTTTACCGGTGCATTGTTTGCCGGCATTCTGTTTGAACTGGGCAAAAAGGCATTTTCACTGTATGTCACCATGTTCCCGTCATATCAGCTGATCTACGGGGTGTTGGCGGTAATACCGATCCTTATCCTCTGGATGTACTGGACCTGGTGTATCGTGTTGCTGGGCGCAGAGATCACGGTCTCAATCGGGCATTACCGGCAGCTGAAACAATCACAGAAAGAAGAGTCGGAAACCGCATGATTGCATTAATACAACGCGTCACTCAGGCCAGTGTCACTGTCGACGGTGGGGTCGTCGGCCAGATAGGCCCGGGCTTACTGGTGCTGCTGGCGGTAGAAAAAGAAGACGACGAGAAAAAAGCGCAACGGCTGGCTGAGCGTGTGCTGGGGTATCGTGTTTTCAGCGACGAGCAGGGGAAAATGAATCTGAATTTACAGCAGGCAGAAGGTAGTCTGTTGGTGGTGTCGCAATTTACTCTGGCGGCAGATACCGGTAAAGGGATGAGACCGTCATTCTCCGGGGGAGCTGCGCCGGAAAAAGCACAGGCACTTTATCAGTATTTCAGTGAATGTTGTCGTCAGCAGGGTGTCACTACTGAAAACGGGCAATTTGCCGCAGATATGCAGGTGAGCCTGGTCAATGACGGACCGGTCACTTTCTGGCTGCAGGTGTAATAAGACAAATGTCGGTACTCTGGCCGGACCGTTGATGGGTCAGCAGGGAGAATTTTTATATGTATCACCTTCGTGTGCCCGAAACACCGGAAGAGCTGGAAACGTACTTTCAGTTCCGCTGGGAAATGCTGCGCAAACCTTTAAATCAGCCCGTCGGCTCTGAGCGCGAAGCATGGGATGCTACCGCGCATCATCAGATGGTCGTCGATGAAGATAACCATCCGGTGGCTGTCGGACGTTTATATATTAATGCCGATAATGAGGCATCGATCCGGTTTATCGCGGTAGATCCGGCGCTGCGTGGGAAAGGGCTGGGAACACTGTTGATCATGACGCTGGAATCCGTGGCCCGTCAGGAAGGTGTGAAACGTATCACCTGTAGTGCCCGTGAAGATGCTATCGAATTTTTCGTCAAACTGGGGTATGTCAATCAGGGGGAGATCCTTGCGGCACAGACCTCACCGGTTCGCCATTTTCTGATGATAAAGCCCAGTGTCAGTATGGACGATATTCTGCATCGGGCTGACTGGTGTGAACAGTTGCAACAGGCCTGGTACCAGCATATTCCCCTGAGTGAAAAAATGGGGGTCCGTATTCAGCAATACACAGGGCATCAGTTTATTACCACGATGCCGGAAACCGGCAATCAGAACCCCCATCATACGTTGTTTGCGGGGAGCCTCTTTTCGCTGGCGACATTAACCGGCTGGGGGTTGATCTGGTTATTGTTGCGGGAGCGTCATCTGGGGGGAACCATCGTCCTGGCAGATGCCCATATCCGTTACCACAGTGCCATTACCGGCCGGCCGGGAGCGGTGGCTGAATTAGGTTCACTGCGCGGAGACCTGGACAGGCTGGCCCGGGGGCGGAAAGCCCGGGTCCGTCTGAATGTACAGCTACAGGGTGATGAAAAAACCGGTGCGGTATTTGAGGGCGTCTATATTGTCTTGCCTGCCGATCCGCAGCGGTCACTGGAGGAAGGCGGCTCAGGAATTAACTGAGCAACGCCGGGTCAGACGGGCGCTGTCGCGCCCGTGGGTATTTAACGGATCACGCCGTCCTGCATGGACTGCTGTTGTGCCCCTGCCGGGGTGCTCAGGTGTAACGTACCATTAACGGTCGGACGAAGCGGCTGATCTGCCTGCAGCTTGCCGGTCACATTGAGCGTAATACTGCCTTTTTCACCCGCGGGAGTCACCGGCCAGCCCCAGTGGGCAAAAAGGTCGGTCGGAACAGACTGCCCTTGTAAGCTGAGGCTGAAATTACGTGACGGCTGCTGTGAGATTTGAGCACTGCCAACCAGCGGACCGTTATCTGCCAGCATTTTCAGATCACTGACAGTGATTTGCCGGTCATCGGCATGGAGTTTCAGCCAGGGGGCATTAATATCCCGGCGGTTAAATGTCGCTTCGGTCGCTTTCCATTCACTGTCACCGGACCAAATCCCCCACTGATGATTTCTGACTAGTAATAATTCGTGGCCGGTACCATGCAATGCTGTCATCTGGAACGGAAATGCCGGATTGATATCGATCACCAGCGAGTTACTCACGGCCAACTGATGAACGACCACCGAGTCCAGCCAGTCAGGTAACGGAGCCATCCACCACTGACGCCAGTCCTGCGGCAGGGTATATTCCAGCCCGGAGATTGTCAGGTTGTTCAGTGCCAGTTGCCGGTTAGCACGCAGCCAGTCACCACTGGCGCTTAGGGTTCCGTTTTTCCAGTGAGTACTGATGCTGTCTATTCGCAGACCCTCAGGGGTGGCTTCGGCGTCGGCCTGTGGCGACACAAAATCATTATTATCACAGACCAGCTCACTGGCTTGTAATTTCAGTGTGCCTCCCTGAGTCAGCAGGTCACCGGCCGGTAATTGCGGATTGGCCAGCTGCATATTGAAATCTGTGACTGCCCAGTCCGGGCCGACAATGGTGGCATGGCTGATATCTATCCGTGCGGGACGAATATTGTGGCGGACCAGCGGTGCCAGAAAATCAGGTAAGTTTTTTTCGGTCTGGAACCGGATATCCTGCAGGGAGAGTTGCTGTACCTGCCAGTGACCCTGCGCATCGCGGGTCAATGAACCGGAGAAATTGCCCCGTTCTGCCTGACCATCCAGATGATCCAGAGTCAGTTGTTGCGGATCAACCTGGCCGTTGGCATGAATATTCGATAATTGCTGTGTGTTTAGCGTTAACTGTCCGATACCCATACTGAAGTGATACTGGCTGCCTTGCAGACTGTTTTCCCCGGGGTTCCAGGGCGAAATATCTGCCACTATCTGACTGGCTTGAAAGCCGGAATCGGTACCCGTACCCGGCTCGACGATGCTGATGTTGTTCAGCCGGAGGTGATTTGCCTGTAACGGGATAGCCGTACCGGGACTGATGTTCGCCAGGTTAACTTCACCGTTCGTCAGGGTAATCGAATCAAAGCGGGAAGGAGAGCTGAACTGAAGCAGTGATAAATCCAGTGTTACCTTATCGGCGACGACCAGGGCCGGCTGACCATCATGACCAAAACTGAAGTTGTCTAAGGTAACTTCCAGCGGAGTACTGAACGAGTGGTGTAATCTGCCGATAGACAAATGATAGGCGGTTTCATCGCTGATCCAGCGACTAAGCGTGGCTGCTCCCCAGGCGCTTTTCAGCAAAAAATAGCCAGTAATAAGCACAAGTAAAAGGATTAGCAGCAGTATCAGGAAAAATTTTCCAATAAATTTCATGGTGTCGGTCCTGAGTCCTGAGGGTAAGCGAAGGTCTGTTATGCCTGAATTTGCTTCAGACCTCAACGGTGATCATGCGCGGAGTCCACCGGAAGGCGAAAAAAACAGCCTGAACCGGTTAGCAGAATGGCGGGGTTACCCCGCCATTCTGCTCTGAAGTTCTGCCTTATGCGCTTTCCTGGTCTGCAGGAAAAATCAGATTCAGGATAATCGCCGTGATCCCCCCGGCGGCAATGCCGGAAGAGAACAGGGTTTTTAGCCAGTCAGGAGCAAACTGCAGGATCTGCGGTTGCTGGGAAACGCCCAGGCCGACGGCCAGTGAAATGGCAATGATCAGGATAGCCCGCCGGTCAATCGCCTGCCTGGAAACAATACGCACTCCGGAGGCCGCAATCGTGCCGAACATGACCAGCGTGGCCCCGCCCAGCACCGGTTCAGGAATATGCTGAACGGCTGCACTCACTGCCGGGAAAAGCCCCAGCACAATCAGCATTAATGCCACCAGGAACCCGACATAGCGGCTGGCGACCCCTGTCAGCTGAATAACGCCGTTATTCTGCCCGAAACAGGAGTTAGGGAAGGTATTAAACAACGCGGACACACAGGAGTTGATACCGTTAGCCAGTACGCCGCCCTTCAGGCGTCTCATATAAACAGGACCACTCACCGGTTGTTCTGAGACATCAGAGGTCGCCGTAATATCGCCGATGGTTTCCAGGGAGGTCACCATAAAGACCAGCATCAGCGGCAGTAACAAATTCCAGTCAATGCCCAGTCCATAGTAAAAAGGGCGGGGCACTGCGATCAGCGGAGCATCCGGATCCGCGGCAGTTACCGGCAGCATATGCAGGCACCACGCCAGCAGGTAGCCGATGGCCATTGCGATCACCAGTGAGGCAATACGCAGATACGGGTTTTTCTGACGGTTAAGCAGGATTATCGTCAGTAAAACGACACCGGCCAGCAGCAGATTTTCCGGAGCGCCGAAGGTGTGGTTGCTCATGGCGCTAAAGCCCCCTCCGATGGAGGTTAATCCGACCTGGATCAACGACAGACCGATGATCATCACGACAATACCGGAGACCAGGGGAGTAATCACCTTACGGGCATACGGCAGAATGCGGGATAACAGCATTTCGGTACAGGAAGCCAGCATAAGGGTGCCAAACAGAGCAGCCATCATCGTCGGGACATCGGCCCCCCCATGTTTCAGCGCCAGGCCGCCCATGATCAGCGGGGAGACAAAGTTAAAGCTGGTGCCCTGAATGGAGAGCAGCCCCGAACCTACCGGCCCCCAGGTGCGGATTTGCAGCACAGAGGCGATACCGGACGCGAATAACGACATACTGATAATATGCCGGGTGTCCTGTGCCGGTAAGCCGAGGGCATGGCAGATGAGTAATGCCGGCGTGATCACAGCCACAAACATTGCCAGCAAATGCTGCAATGCCGCGAACAGGGCCTGCGGTAAGGGCGGTTTGTCTTCCAGACGGTAAACCAGATCACTGTGTGAAGAACCGGAAGGTTGTCGGTCAAACGGGGCATGGGCAGACATCAAGGCATCCTGATCGAGATAAAAGAAAGCGATTTTAATTATCCGCCGGATAAAAGCAAACGTTTGCCAACGGGGCAGGAACTCTCAGGCGTGGGAAAAACGTTCTGTCGCGGGCAGCCAGCGTTCAATCAGTGCAACCGACTGCGCCGGATATTGCTCATGAAGATGGCGTGCAATACGTTGTATGGCCGGGATCATCGCCTGATCGCGGAGCAGATCGGCGACTCTGAATTCCGCATTACCTGTCTGGCGTGTACCCAGTAATTCTCCCGGGCCACGGATTTCCAGGTCATGCTGGGCAATAACAAACCCGTCATTACTGTCACGTAACACCTGCAAACGTTTCTGTGCTGTTTTACTGAGCGGCGATTTATACAGTAAAACACAGTGGGAGGCGACGGCCCCGCGCCCGACGCGGCCCCGCAGCTGGTGCAGCTGGGCAAGCCCGAGCCGCTCAGGATTTTCGATGATCATCAGGCTGGCATTGGGTACATCGACACCCACTTCAATGACCGTGGTGGCGACCAGCAGGTGTAACTGGTTTGCTTTAAACTGCTGCATGATGGCCTGCTTGTCGGCAGGTTTCATCCGTCCGTGTACCAGACCGATTTTCATATCAGGCAGCGCAAGTTGCAGTTCCTGGCAGGTGGCTTCTGCGGCTTGTGCCTCAAGCTGGTCAGACTCTTCGATAAGGGTACAGACCCAGTAGGCCTGACGTCCCTGCCGGCAGGCCTGCCCGACCCGCTGAATGATGTCGTCACGACGGGTATCCGGGATGGCCACCGTCGTAACCGGCGTACGGCCCGGAGGCAGCTCATCAATGGTAGAGGTTTCCAGATCGGCGTACGCCGTCATGGCAAGCGTACGGGGGATCGGGGTCGCGGTCATAATTAACTGATGCGGATGGAAGCCCTGTTGCTCCCCTTTTTCCCACAGTGACAGGCGCTGATGTACCCCGAACCGGTGTTGTTCATCAATAATGACCAGTGCCAGCCCGTTAAATTTCACCTGCTCCTGAAACAATGCATGTGTACCGACAATCATAGAAACCTGACCACTGGCAATGGCTTCCTGCTGCGCCTGACGAGCTTTACCTTTCTGCTTGCCGGCCAGCCAGCCCACCTCGATACCTAACGGTGCCAGCCACTGGCGGAAATTACTGGCATGTTGTTCTGCCAGTAGTTCTGTCGGGGCCATCAGTGCGACCTGATAGCCATGGGCAATGACATTTAATGCTGCCAGTGCGGCCACCAGCGTTTTACCTGAACCGACATCCCCCTGAACCAGGCGTAGCATCGGGTAGTCATGCTGCAGATCCTGCTCGATTTCTTTGACTACCCGCGTCTGTGCTCCGGTCGGGGCAAAGGGTAGCGAGGCCAGAAATTGCCGGCTGAGGCGGTGGTCTGCCGGCATGGGGCGGGCATGATGACGCTGTGCGCCGGCCCGTACCGCCAGCATACTCAGGTTATGGGCCAGTAATTCTTCGGTGATCAGACGTTGCTGTGCCGGATGTTTCCCTTGTTCCAGGTCGCTGAGCAATAACCCCGGCGGGGGACGGTGTAGCGTTTTCAGGGCGTCGGCCAGTGACATCATGCCGCCACGCAGTTCAGCAGGCAGCAGTTCATCAATCGGGCAGCTTTCCAGTAATTGCAGGGCCTGGTCGGTCAGTTTACGCAGCGTCGCCTGGCGGATACCTTCGGTAGCCGGGTAGACCGGGGTCAGCGTTTCCTGTAATTCCGTCACCTGTTGTTGTCCGGTGATCCGGTATTCGGGATGAATAATTTCAGCGCCCCGTTGCCCGCGTTTGATCTCGCCGTAGGCAACCACATGGCTGCCTTTTGCCAGCGCATTTTTCATGCCGGCATTGAAGTTAAAAAAGCGCAGCGTGACGATGCCACTGCCGTCACTGATCTGGCAGACCATCATCCGGCGTCGTCCGAAGGAGACTTCCGTGGAGAGGACTTCACCTTCTATGGTGGCAAAGAGGCCGGGCAGTAAGTCATTGATCCGATACAGGCGGGTACGGTCTTCGTAGCGAACGGGAAGGTGCAGTAATAAATCCTGCAAGGTATGCAGGCCAAGCTTTGCCAGTTTTGCAGCCTGACTGGCGCCAACGCCGGTCAGGGTATTCAGCGGAATGGCGTCGAGCAGGCGGCCTTTCATTTTTTATGCTTTCGGCTATGACCGGTTGCCTGCATGGCAGACCACCAGTGCTCATCGGCTTCTACCTCACCCTGATCGTTGATCCGGGGATAGGGCAGCCCTTTTTGCCGCGCGACCCGAGCCAGTACAGGGTAGCCACCTTCGAATAACAGACGTTGCTGTTCAGCCTCGTCCAGCAAACAGTGGTCACGCTCGTACATACCGGCGATTTGTCGCTGACGTTGTGCTTCATACAGGATCAGGGCGCAGGCGACTGAAACATTCAGTGACTGCACCATCCCCAGCATCGGAATAATAATATCCTGGTCAGCGAGGTCCAGCGCTTCCCGGGTGATACCCGTTTTCTCCTGGCCCATCAGAATACAGGTAGGCCGGGTATAATCGATGTCACGGAAATCTACGGCCGTATCGGAAAGATGGGTCGCCAGAACCTGCATACCTGCAGATTTTACCGTGCTGACGGCTTCTCCGATGCTTCGGTGCGTGATGACATTGACCCAGCTATTACTGCCGGCGGAGGAGGAAACGGCGGTACGCATGCGATCCCCGGGCCAGACGGCGTGGACATGATGAATGCCGACCGCATCTGCCGTGCGGATCACCGCAGAAACATTATGGGGTTTATGGACCTGTTCCATGCATACTGTCAGGTCATGCTGGCGACGGGCCAGCATTTCCGCTATCCGGGAAAAACGTTGGTCATTCATGTGATCAGTTACGGTTCCGATGTACTTTAATCACATCCGGCATTACACGAATTTTCCGCATAATATCCGCCAGATGAATACGGTCATGGACCGTGAGGCGCATAAAGGCAGTATAAACCCGGCCATCACGTTCTTCGGTATTCAGGCTCTGAATATTGGAATGACAGGTGTTGATCGCTGCTGTCAGGTTTGCCAGGGCACCCTGATGGTTGAGCATATCGACTTTAATTTCTGTCACAAAGTCCTGTCCGGTCTCTTTGTCCCATTCGACCGGCATAAACTTCTCTGCTTCTTTCTGATAGCCCCGGATGTTACGACAGGATTCATGATGCACCACCAGCCCTTTACCGGGACTGACATGCGCTACAATCGGGTCACCGGGAATAGGCCGGCAACATTTTGCGAAGGTGATCAGTACACCGTCAGCCCCTTTAATCGGCAGCTTATGCTTTTTACTGGTCGCCTGAGGCAAGTGCTCTGTCGGTTCTCCCGGCAGTAAATTCTTAGCCACAACAACGCTCATCGCGTTACCGAGACCGATTTCTGCCAGCAGATCATCCAGAGACGCCAATTTCATCCGTTCCAGTTCATGGCGGATATTTTCCTGCGGAACTTCAGCCAGCTTTTTACTGCCGCCCAGCGCATGGCTGAGCAGACGGCGTCCGAGACTCACGGACTCTTCCCGCTTCAGGTTTTTCAGTAACTGACGGATTTTAGCCCTGGCTTTTGAGCTGACCACAAAGTTGAGCCAGGCAGCATTTGGCCGGGCACCTGGCGCGGTAATAATTTCGATGGTCTGTCCGCTGGACAGTGACTGTGATAACGGATAAGGCTGACGATCTACCCTGGCACCCACACAGGCATGGCCGATATCCGTATGGACGGCATAGGCAAAGTCGACCGGCGTTGCACCTGCCGGCAGTTCGACAATGCGACCTTCCGGGGTAAAGACGTAGATTTCGTCAGGGAACAGATCGGATTTCACACTTTCGATAAATTCGAAGGAGTTCCCTGTACTTTGCTGCAGTTCCAGCAGACTCTGTAACCAGCGCTGGGCGCGAACCTGAGCGGTGGTGGAACCACTTTCGCCATGTTCTTTATAGGCCCAGTGTGCCGCAACCCCCATCTCTGCCATCTGATCCATATCTTCGGTACGGATCTGTACTTCCACAGGCACACCGTGTGGCCCAATCATGGATGTATGAAGAGACTGATAGCCGTTGGCTTTGGGGATAGCAATATAATCTTTCACCCGGCCCGGGCGAGGCTTATACAAACTGTGCATTTGCCCAAGGACACGGTAACAGGTATCGACATCTTTCACGATCACGCGAAAGGCATAGATATCCATAATGGAATGAAAACGCTGCTCTTTGAGATGCATTTTCTGATAGATAGAGTAGAGGTGTTTCTCACGTCCGCTGACACGGCAGGGGATACCGGATTCCTGTAACCGGCCATCGATTTCGGCCAGTATTTTCTGGATCATCTCTTTCCGGTTACCGCGGGCCGCTTTCACCACCTCTTTAATCACCCGATAACGGTTAGGGTAGAGCGCTTCAAACCCGAGCTCTTCCAGTTCCGTTTTCAGGTGATGGATACCCAGCCGGTGGGCCAGGGGGCTGTAAATTTCCAGCGTTTCCAGCGCGATACGCCGCCGCTTGTCCGGACGAAGCGAACCGAGGGTCCGCATATTGTGTGTCCGGTCTGCCAGCTTGATTAATATGACCCTGATATCCTGTACCATGGCCATGATCATCTTGCGGAAGTTTTCTGCCTGAGCTTCTTTTTTATCGCGGAATTTCAGCTTATCCAGCTTGGATACGCCTTCGACAAGCTCTGCGACACTCTGACCAAACAGTTGCTCCATATCCTGGTAGGTGGCCGGGGTATCCTCAATCACATCGTGCAATAACGCGGCCATGAGAGTTTCATGGTCGAGTCGCATTTCAGCCAGAATACAGGCAACGGCTACCGGATGGGTAATATAAGGCTCACCGCTGGAACGCGTCTGACCCTCATGGGCATCACGAGCAACAAGATAGGCTTGCCTGAGGCGTTTAATCTGATCCTCAGGCAAATATTTTTCAATCAGTTGATTAAGACTTTCAAACAGATACAAAGGCGGCCTGCAACAGTCAGATTAACGACGACCTTCAGCAATCGCGGTCACAGCCTGAAGTTCGGCCGCTTCCTGTTCATGCTGTTCCTGACGATCACGTACGTCCAGAATCTGGTTTGTGATCAGCCCTTCTTCGATTTCACGTAAAGCGATAACCGTGGTTTTATCGTTCTCTTCCGGAACCAGGGCATCTTTGCCTCCGACCTGCATCTGACGTGCACGACGTGCAGCGACCAATACCAGGTCAAAACGGTTTCCAACTTTTTCTACTGCGTCCTGAACGGTTACGCGTGCCATAAGTGTGCTACTCCACAGATGAAGAAATGACTGGGCATCATACTGAAACCCGGTTCAGTGTGCCAATAATTTGCTGATTAATGCATCATGTCGCGCAGTCTGACGGCGAATACGCAGTCGTTCTGCACGGATAATGGTCTTCAGATCCGAAAGCGCAAGATCAAAGTCATCATTAACAATCAGATAATCGTACTCTGCATAATGACTCATTTCATCGACAGCCTTCGCCATACGCTTTTCGATAATGTCTTCACTGTCCTGACCACGGCCTCTCAGACGTCTGTCCAGCTCATCTTTTGAGGGCGGCAGAACAAAGATGCTGCGAGCTTCCGGCATCTGATGACGGATCTGTTGTGCGCCTTGCCAGTCGATATCCAGAAAAACGTCGACCCCTGTCGACAGCACCTGTTCAATCGCCTGACGGGAGGTACCGTAATAGTTACCAAATACCTCGGCATACTCCAGAAATGCATTTTCAGCAATCATGGTACGGAACTCGTCTTTAGAGACGAAATAATAGTGCTCGCCTGCGACTTCGCCCGGTCGAATGTCCCGGGTGGTGTGTGAAACTGAGACCTGAGTGTCATACAGTGGCTGCGTTTTCAGCAGTGCCTGTATCAGGCTGGATTTTCCCGCACCGCTAGGGGCGGAGACAATATAAAGCGTACCTTGAGCCATGGTTATCTTGAATTGAGTAAAGAGCGGGGACAATATTCTCATGATTATACACGCCCCGGCGCTCTGGCGCAGCGTTTGCTTGCATTTAGCCACAGATTTATTTGCGGGGCCGCCGGGCATTCTGCTGCCTGCGGGCGGATAACCGATGGTTTTTTTGTGAGAAATCTCCGGTAATACAAGATGTTCTGCTGAACTTCCGTAACAAAGGCGGCATACCAGGGGTCGGAGGTGTGCTTGTGTTCAGACGACTACTTATTATCTGCGGGCTGACAGGGTTATCAGTGATGGCGGCAGACTGCCCCCCGTGGACCCCCGCCCGGGCGTTGACGGAAGTGGCCGGTCTTCAGCAACAGCTCAGGCAGTGGGATGATGCTTACTACCGCCAGGGGCTGTCACCGGTAAGTGACAGCGACTATGATCGGCTGTCGGAAAAAGCAGCGCTTTGGCAGAAATGTGCCGGGTTACCGCCGTCGCGCGCTATCCCCCGCTGGCCAGCCGATGGCCGTCAGCAGCATCCTGTCGCGCATACCGGTGTGCGTAAGCTGAAAGACAAGCTGGCGGTTTCCCGCTGGATGCAGAATAAACAACCACTCATCGTACAGCCTAAAATAGACGGCGTGGCGGTCACGCTGGTATACCGCCACGGTAAGTTGTCTGCCGTGACCAGCCGCGGGGACGGTTTGCAGGGCGAGCCCTGGCTTGGCAGAGCGTTAGCAATTACTGCGGTTCCGCCGGTGATCCCTGCAGACGCGGCGATCATCGTACTACAGGGTGAAATTTTTTTACCCCGGCGGCAACATCGACGGGCCCGGGAAGGCGGAGGGGGTGACAGGGCCCGTGTTGCAGGACTGATGCGCAGTCAGAGCTCTCTCCCGGCAGGTCAGCGGCTGGGGATCTTTATCTGGGCCTGGCCGGATGGCCCGCCGTCGTTACAGACACGCATTACGCAACTGTCGGAGTGGGGTTTTCCCCTGACGAGAGCATGGACCCGGGAGGTGGTAACGGCAGAGGAGGTTGCGCTGTGGCGTGACCGTTGGTTTCGCGGCGAGTTACCCTTTACTACAGACGGTATTGTGATCCACTCCCTTCCTGCGGCTTCGCAGCAATGGCGACCCGGGCATAACCTCTGGTCTGCAGCCTGGAAATATCCGGCCCCCGAAATCAGTACCGGCGTCCGGGAGATCCGTTTTACGGTCGGACGGACAGGAAAAGTGTCCGTTGTCGCGACGCTGCAGCCGGTACCGCTTGACGATAAACGCATCAGCCGCGTCAGTCTCGGGACTGTCGCAGCCTGGCGACGCCGGGATATTCTTCCCGGGGATGAAGTCATCATCGGGCTGGCCGGGCAGGGGGTTCCTGCCATCCGACGAGTGGTGTGGCGGGTGGCTGAGCGTCATTATCCTGCCTCGCCGTCAGAGGCCAGGTTTCATGAATTCAGCTGTTTCCGGCTGACGACCGCATGCCGTGAACAATTTTTATCCAGGCTGAGTGGTCTGAGTGAACGGCAGGGGCTGAACCTTCGGGGGATCAGCCGTGGCAGCTGGCAGCAAATGCTGTCTGTACCGGAATTTGACCATCTTCTGTCATGGATGTCGTTCACCCCGGCACAACTGGTGCAGGCCGGGTTCAGTCCTGTCCGATCCGCGGCAATGGTCCGGCAATTCCTTCAGGCCCGGCAACTGCCGGCGATCCGCTGGCTGCAGGCTCTGGGGGTTCCGGTTCCCCGTCAGGCAGCAAGGCACTTACGTAGTGAAGAGCTTACAGCATTGTCAGCCCGCTCTCTGGCCGACTGGCAGTCCCTTCCGGGGATTGGTGTAGAGCGGGCCAGGGGGATCAGCGCAAGGCTTCAGGATGCCAGGTTCCGGGTGTTACTTACCTTTCTACAGCAGCAGATGGCGAAGATACCGCAGACAACGGTCAGACAACGCGGGGACAGTGAGTAACCGGCAGCGGACATTTTTATCTTCAGGTATGACAAACCTGAGCAGACTGCCGGCCATCCAATATCAGCGGTGCGTTTTCGTGAAAAAAGGGACCGTTGCAGCCTGAAGAGGCTGCGGTGTTTGACGTGTTGCGGCGGGCTTTGTGCCGGCCGGCAACCCTCTGGCGGTAAAGGAGCCGCGGGGCTGTCATAAAACTGTCATAATTCGGACATTTTAATGTCATTAAACTGTCCTATTTTGCCTCCTGCAGCATGACTAACCCGTTTAAACTGGCATTGAGCCTGAAAATACACTCCCCCGGAGGGAATATGACACTGATGCATAAGACTGTTGCCCGGGTACTGGCAGCGACATTGTCTCTGAGCGCTGTTTCTGCATTTGCAGCTACCAATTTAACCGGCGCGGGCGGTACCTTTCCGGCCCCGATATATGCCCGCTGGGCTGCGGATTACCAGAAAGCGAATGGTAGTCAGGTGAACTATCAGGGGATTGGTTCTTCCGGTGGTGTGAATCAAATCATTGCCAAAACCGTTGATTTCGGTGCTTCTGATGCACCACTTTCTGATGCGGATCTGCAGAAACACGGTCTTTTCCAGTTTCCGACGGTGATCGGTGGTGTGGTTCTGGCGGTCAACCTGCCGGGAGTGAAATCCGGTGAGCTGACGCTGAACGGTGAAACCGTCGGTGACATCTATCTCGGAAAAATCAAAAAATGGAATGATCCGGCGATCGAGAAGCTGAACCCGGGCATTAAGTTACCTTCCTCGAATATTAATGTTGTTCGCCGTGCAGACGGCTCAGGGACGTCGTTTGTCTTCACAAGCTTCCTGTCTAAAGTGAACAGCGAGTGGAAAGATAAAATCGGGAAAGGTAATACCGTGAACTGGCCGGTCGGGCTGGGCGGTAAAGGGAATGATGGCGTTGCCGCTTTCGTACAGCGTCTGCCGGGCTCCATTGGTTATGTTGAGTATGCTTATGCGAAACAGAATAACCTGACCTATACCAAACTGGTGGATGCAGATGGTAAGGCTATCCTGCCTTCTGAGAAAAACTTCAGTAACGCTGCGAAAGGGGCTGACTGGAAACAGACATTCGCTCAGGACCTGACTTATCAGAAAGGCGATGATGCATGGCCTATCTCTTCAACCACCTTTATCCTGGTTTATAAAAAGCAGTCAGATGCCACTAAAGGCGCAGCGGTGTTAAAATTCTTCGACTGGGCTTATAGCCATGGTGATAAGACTGCAGAAAGCCTGGACTACGCGGCTTTACCGGCGTCTGTTGTAGAAGAAATCCGTAGTGCATGGAAAACCAATATCACTGATGAAAACGGAAAAGCCCTGTACCAGTAAGGCTGAATACCGTTAACTCATGTGACCCCATGGGCGGCTAATGCCGCCCTGTTAATCGTGAAGCAGAGACTCTTATGGCGGAAAGAAAGCCGACATTTAAAGCCCCCGGAAAGCAAGGCGATATCCTCTTCAGCGCACTGGTCAGGCTGGCTGCGCTGGTCGTATTATTACTTCTGGGCGGTATTATCGTTTCCCTGATCATCTCCTCCTGGCCCAGCATCCACAAATTTGGTTTTGCCTTCCTCTGGAATAAAACCTGGGATGCCCCGAACCAGCAGTTCGGTGCGCTGGTACCTATTTACGGAACGGTGGTCACGTCAATAATAGCTCTGCTGATTGCCGTACCGGTCAGCTTCGGTATTGCCCTGTTTCTGACAGAACTTTCCCCGGGCTGGCTGCGCCGTCCTTTGGGCACCGCGATTGAATTGCTGGCGGCGATCCCAAGCATTGTTTACGGCATGTGGGGGCTATTTGTTTTCGCTCCCTTGTTTGCCAACTATTTTCAGACGCCGGTCGGCGACCTGCTGTCTTCTGTCCCTTTTATTGGTCAGTTATTCTCAGGTCCTGCGTTCGGTATCGGTATCCTGGCGGCCGGCGTTATCCTGGCGATTATGATCATTCCTTACATCGCCTCGGTAATGCGGGATGTCTTCGAGCAAACCCCGGTGATGATGAAAGAGTCTGCTTATGGACTCGGCTGTACTACGTGGGAAGTTATCTGGAACATCGTGCTGCCTTTTACCCGTAACGGCGTGATCGGGGGGGTGATGCTCGGACTGGGGCGCGCATTAGGTGAAACGATGGCCGTCACCTTTATTATCGGCAATACCTATCAACTGGACAGTGCCTCGCTCTATATGCCAGGCAACAGTATTACCTCTGCGCTGGCGAATGAGTTTGCGGAAGCCTCCTCCGGGTTACACGTAGCGGCATTGATGGAGCTGGGATTAATTCTGTTCTTCATTACTTTTGTGGTACTGGCGATTTCCAAACTGATGATACTGCGCCTGGCTAAAAGTGAAGGAGGCCGCTCATGACGACGTTGGATCCCGGCGCCCGGGCCGCGCTTGCGGCGTCCCGCCGTAAAATGCAGTCACGCCGTAGCCTGAAAAATAAGATAGCGATCTTTTTTTCACTGCTCACCATGGTTTTTGGTCTGTTCTGGCTGGTCTGGATCCTCTGGACCACAGTTTCACGCGGGGTGGGCGGACTGTCTCTGGATCTGTTTACTCAGTCAACGCCTCCGCCAAATACTGATGGCGGCGGTCTGGCGAATGCCCTGGCCGGTAGTGGTCTGCTTATCCTGTGGGCTACGGTCATTGGTACCCCGCTGGGTATTCTGGCAGGGATTTATCTGGCCGAATATGGTCGTAAATCACTTCTGGCAGAGGTCATCCGTTTTATTAACGATATCCTGCTATCAGCGCCTTCGATAGTGATCGGGTTGTTTGTCTATACGCTGGTTGTTGCAAAGATGCACCATTTCTCCGGTTGGGCAGGTGTACTGGCGCTGGCATTGTTACAGGTACCGATTGTTATCCGTACCACAGAAAACATGATGAAGCTGGTACCGGATACGATGCGCGAGGCCGCTTATGCACTGGGGACGCCGAAGTGGCGAATGATCCTGGCCATTACGCTGAAAGCTTCCGTTTCCGGCATTATGACCGGAGTATTGCTGGCGATTGCCCGTATTGCCGGCGAAACGGCGCCCTTACTGTTTACAGCGCTGTCAAACCAGTTCTGGAGCACCGACATGATGCAGCCACTGGCTAACCTGCCGGTGACCATTTATAAATTTGCGATGAGTCCTTTTCCTCAATGGCAAAATCTGGCCTGGGCGGGCGTGCTGATTATTACCCTGTGTGTCTTGCTGCTGAACATCCTGGCACGGGTTATTTTTACTAAGCGTAAACACTAATTTTTACGGCGTGGCGGATGCGGCGCCGGGATAAGAGAGACGAAGCATGAATATGGCACAAATTAATGCAGCGGCAGCTAAAATTCAGGTCCGTGACCTGAACTTCCATTACGGTAAATTTCACGCGCTGAAAAATATTAATCTGGATATTGCACGCAACGAAGTGACCGCATTTATCGGGCCTTCCGGTTGTGGCAAATCAACGCTGCTGCGTACGCTGAACAAAATGTATCAGCTCTATCCGGAGCAGCGTGCCGAAGGACAGATCCTGCTGGACGGTGAAAATATTCTCGAAAATAGCCAGGATATCGCGTTATTACGTGCCCGTGTCGGGATGGTCTTTCAGAAGCCGACACCTTTCCCGATGTCTATCTACGATAATATCGCGTTTGGTGTGCGTTTATTTGAGAAGTTGTCCCGTGCGGAAATGGATGAGCGTGTGCAATGGGCTCTGACCAAAGCTGCATTGTGGACGGAAACCAAAGATAAGCTGAATCAGAGCGGCTATAGCCTGTCCGGGGGACAGCAGCAACGTCTGTGTATCGCCCGTGGTATCGCTATCCGTCCGGAGGTTCTGTTACTGGATGAACCCTGCTCGGCCCTGGATCCGATTTCTACCGGACGTATCGAAGAACTGATCAGTGAATTAAAACAGGATTACACCGTTGTGATTGTTACCCACAATATGCAACAGGCAGCGCGGTGTTCTGACCATACCGCCTTTATGTATATGGGCGAACTGATTGAATTCTGTGATACCGATACGCTGTTTACCAAACCGGCCCGGAAACAAACCGAAGACTATATTACAGGCCGCTACGGCTGAGCCCCGGCCATGCCCCTGACCCTTTGCCACCCTCTGCATGACAGAGAGCGATTGCGATACTGGAGAACACCATGGATAGTCTGAATTTAAATAAACACATTTCCGGGCAGTTTAATGCTGAGCTGGAGCATATCCGGACCCAGGTCATGATTATGGGGGGGCTGGTTGAGCAACAACTGACCGACGCCATCACGGCCATGCAGAATATGGACAGTGAACTGGCTCAGCGGGTGATTAATGACGACCAGAAAGTGAATATGATGGAAGTCGATATTGATGATCATTGTGTCCGGATTATTGCTAAACGTCAGCCGACGGCCAGCGATTTACGTATGGTGATGGCTATCATTAAGACTATCTCCGAACTGGAGCGCATTGGGGATGTGGCTGAAAAGATCAGTCGTACTGCGCTTGAAAAATTCGGTCAGAACCACCAGCCGCTGCTGGTGAGTCTGGAGTCTCTCGGCCGTCATGCGGTACAGATGCTGCACGATGTTCTGGATGCGTTTACACGTATGGACCTGAACGCGGCTATCGAGATTTATCGTGAAGATAAAAAGGTGGATAAAGAGTATGAAGGCATTATCCGCCAGCTGATGACCTATATGATGGAAGACCCGCGGACTATCCCTAGCGTACTGACGGCACTTTTCTGTGCCCGTGCTATCGAGCGTATTGGCGATCGTTGTCAGAATATCTGCGAAATTATTTTTTATTTTGTCAAAGGTCAGGATTTCCGCCACCTGGGTGGCGATAAGCTGGACCAGTTATTAGCCGGAGATAACCTTCCGGAGTAACAGGCATTATCCCGCTGCTATCCGCCCGGATAGCAGCGGCTGGTGTATTAATCTATCCATAGCTTGTCTGCCCCATCCTTTTTATACTTCCTCCACCTGAATACCTTCCGTAAAAATGGATACACACGTGCGTAAGAAAAAAAGAGTGACGCCAGCGAAAGCAATGCTCGCGGCGATCAGTGGTTATGCGATGGATGGTTTTGATCTGCTCATCCTCGGGTTTATGTTACCGGCGATCAGTCTTTCTCTGTCGCTCAATTATTCACAGGCCGGTTCTCTGGTGACCTGGACTTTGATAGGGGCGGTGATAGGAGGGATTATTTTTGGTCATCTGAGTGACCGTTTCGGGCGGATCAAAATACTTTCGCTGACTATCCTGATGTTTTCTGTATTCACCGGATTATGCGCTGTCGCCAGAGGCTATCCGGATCTACTGGTCTACCGGACACTGGCCGGTGTCGGGCTCGGGGGGGAGTTCGGGATAGGTATGGCACTGATTGCGGAAGTCTGGCCTGCCAGTAAACGTAACCGTGCATCGGCATGGGTAGGTATTGGCTGGCAGGCAGGAGTACTGATGGCCGCTGTACTGACGCCAGTATTGCTACCTTATATCGGCTGGCGCGGAATGTTCCTGGTGGGGCTTATTCCGGCACTGTTTTCTTTTGTTATCCGCCATGGATTAGGTGAACCTGACGCATTTGCCCGTCAGGCGGCCGAACCTACGCCTCTCGCCTTTACGTCTCGTCTTAAATTACTCTTTAAAGACAGAATGACGGCAAAAGCCAGCATAGGTATTTTTATTCTTTGTTCGGTGCAAAATTTTGGCTATTACGGGCTGATGATCTGGATGCCGGGTTATCTTTCCGCGAACTTTGGTTTCACGCTGACAAAATCGGGGATCTGGACAGCCGTCACCGTTATAGGCATGACACTGGGTATCGGGTTATTTGGAATACTGGCCGACCGTTTTGCCCGCTGGAAAATCTTTATCCTGTATCAATTAGGGGCGGTGGTTATGGTGGTGGTGTATGCAAGGCTTACCGACCCCTCGCTGATGCTGCTTGCCGGTGCGGTGATGGGGATGTTCGTGAACGGCATGATCGGTGGTTACGGTGCTCTCATCTCTGATACATTCCCGGTCGCCGCCCGGGCGACTGCGCAGAATGTATTATTCAATGCCGGGCGCGCCGTCGGAGGGCTGGGACCCCTGGTCATCGGCTCGCTTGCGTCAGAATGGTCTTTCACGGCGGCGATAACTCTGCTGGCACTGATCTATGTGGTCGATGTTCTGGCAACGCTGTTTTTATTACCCCGTACCCGGGGAACGGATGATGCTCTGGGGGCGATTGGTTAATACGCTGACGGGCCTGGCGGTGAAAACCGGCAGGCTCTTCTATCGATACGTGATAGTGAAGGCTTTGTATATTATTCATGGCGTTCATTTTTATTGAATGCATTCGGGTGAAATACTCTGATAATTTACCCCTGTATGATTTTGAATTCCGGATATTCTCTTCGGGAGTGAAATAATCATGACGTCAGTTTCCTTTTTGTGGCAGTATTTAATCAGTTTTCCTTTTTTTATCCCGGTATATTTCTTAATTATAAAATGACTCTGTATTTTGCTTTCCGGATGTGTGTGTGCGGATATATTGCATTAAAATAATCGTCAGGTATATTTCCTGTACGCAAATGATAACGGTACGGACCGGTGTATAACTGACGGGGACGTATGTCATTGCGTGTTTCATACTCTTAGGGATTTTTATAAAAAAGGAATAATCTATGAAAGAATTAACTCACGTTGAAGTGGAATGCGTTTCTGGTGCGGGCGCACTGGCAGATTCTCTGGGTAATATCGGTAGCACTCTTGGTGGTGCAATGAAAGTGCTGGGCCTGAAAAACTCGGTAGCAAACGCTTCTGCCGTTGGAACTAACCTGGGGCTGACTCTCGAATCTGCCTTCAGCTTTGTGACCTCCGCGATTAAATTATTACGCGATAAATAGTCACTGACTATCCCTCCAAGGTGCCAGAGATCTGGCACCTTTTTTCAGATCAGGTTATCAGGATCGGTCATTCTTAAGGGATGGCTCCGTCAGTGCTTAAAAGTGATAGTGGAACCCATGGAAGGAAATTCGATTTTCAGGGAGGAGGCTCTCCGTCATCTGAGAACACAGTGGCTCGGTAAGGCACTGCTTATTTCAGCATGTCCGGCCTGGCTGGTGGTGCTTTTTTCTGCCTTCTTTTTTTCTGTCATTATCGGCGGGCTTTTATTTGGTGAATATACCCGCAGGGTTAATGTCGGGGGAGAAATTATCTCCCGGGAGCAGGCAATAACCATTTACTCGCCCTGGCAGGGTGTTATTTCCGGGAAATATTTTGATACCGGGCAACAGGTAAAGAAAGGGGAGCCGTTATATGAGATTGATGTCAGTAAAACAACGCTGAACGGCAACGTAAGTCTGCGTGGTGTGGAAGCTATCAGGCAGCAACTGGTACTGATTGATGAAATTATAAAAAAAATAAATCGTAATAAAATCTCCGCCAGGGAAAACCTGCAACAACAACTGGAAAAATATAAAAAAGCGCATAAAGACTCACTGGCATTAATGGACAGTTCGACCCGTGGACTGCAGGATATGAAAAAAAGCATGGGTAATTATGATGATTATCTTAAGCGGGGATTAATTAATAAAGAACAGTTCAATAACCAGCGCTATTTATTCTACCAGCAGCAATCGGCATGGCAGAGCCTGAATACTCAGGCAATCCAGGAGAGCCTGCAGATAATTAATCTGGAAACGGAAATCGCTACAAAATCTGCTGATTTCGATAATCAGTCAGCGGAGTATGCCTTAAAGCGCAGCGAGCTTGAACGCCAGCTGGCCGAAGTTAACGCCAGTGGCACCTTAATTATTAATGCCCCGGAAGACGGGACTATCGAAAACATGGTGTATACCGTGGGGCAGATGGTTTCAACCGGTGACAGTCTGGCGCAGGTGATGCCGGCCGGAGACCCGGACTTTTCATTGATCCTCTGGCTAACGGACAGCAGCCTGCCGTATGTCTCTCCGGGCGATAGCGTGAATCTTCGGTTTGAAGCCTATCCTTTTGAAAAATTCGGGCAGTTCCCGGGAAAAATCAGGTCAGTCTCACAGATACCGGCAGGCCAGAAAGAGCTGGCAATGTATAGCAGTAGTGCGACCGGTATCAGCCAGGGGGTAACCCAATCCTATTATAAGACGATAGTCGCACTGGAAAGCGGAGACTTCCGGTTTCAGGGCAAACCTATGAGCTGGTCTAACGGGATGAAAGCAGAGACCACGTTGTTCCTGGAAAGCCGGCCATTATATCAATGGATCCTGGCACCTTATTATGACATCAGGCGGAGTCTGAGCGGGCCTTTACATGAATAATGAATTCTTTAATGACATCATCCGACGGATCCAGCTGTCGCCCTGGCGACGGGTTCCCCGCATTCTGCAAACGGAGGCTTCTGAATGCGGTCTGGCGTGTCTGGTCATGGTGTGTCGTTACTTCGGGATGGACATCGACCTGCTCAATATGCGTCGTCGCTTTGGTATCTCGTCGCACGGCGCGACCCTGGCCACTATCATTCATATCGCCGGGCAACTGTCCTTAAAAACACGTCCTCTGTCGCTGGATATTGATGAAATCTGCCAGCTCAAAAGACCCTGTCTGCTGCACTGGGATATGAGTCACTTTGTGGTGCTGGTGGCGGTGAAGCGGGGGCGTTTTATTATCCATGACCCGGCATTTGGTCGCAGAGTGGTTGGTCTTACTGAAATCTCCCGCCATTTCTCCGGTGTGGCGCTGGAAGTCTGGCCGGATAGTGAGTTTATTCCGGTTAAAGCCCGTTCAAAACTGAACCTGCGATCGCTGATGAAAAATATCAGCGGATTACCGGGCTTTCTGATCCGGATCTTCTGTTTATCGTTACTGGTAGAAGCGGTCAATCTCCTGATCCCGATGGGCACCCAGTTGGTGATGGATCATGTCATCATTGCCCGGGATCATGATCTGCTGGGCCTGATCTGCCTCGGACTGCTGACATTTATCCTGTTCCGCACCTTTATCAGTATGCTGCGGGCCTGGACGTCGCTGGTCATGCAGTCACTGATCGATATTCAATGGAAGACCGGGCTGATGGATCACTTACTCCGGCTGCCGCTGGCCTACTTTGAAAAACGTAAGCTCGGCGATATCCAGTCCCGTTTTTCGTCGCTGGATACTATCCGTTCCACCCTGACCAGTAGTCTGGTGAGCGGGACTATCGATGTTATTGTTTCTGTCGGCGTATTCGTGATGATGCTGTTATACGGTGGCTGGTTAATTGCAGTCGTACTGGGATTTACGTTGATCTATATGGTATTACGTCTGTCGACTTATCAGCGCTACCGCCAGGCCCAGGAAGAGCACATTGTCAAAGAGGCCCGTGCCGGGTCCCATTTTATGGAGACGCTTTACGGGATCAGTACACTAAAGGTGCTGGGATTAACAGAAATACGTTCCAGATTCTGGCTTAACCTGAATATTGATACGACTAACGCCGGTATCCGGATGACGCGTCTTGATATGTTATTTGGCGGCGTTAACGCGCTGATCTCCACCCTCGATCAGGTGATCATCCTGTGGCTGGGTGCATCAATGGTCATTGACGGGCAGATGACGCTGGGGATGTTTGTGGCCTTTAATGCCTACCGCGGGCAGTTTTCTGAGCGCGCTTCGGCACTGATAGATATGGTGTTGCAGTTAAGAATGCTGGCATTACATAACGACAGGATTGCCGATATTGTCCTGCAGGAAACCGAGGTATACCAGCCTGCAAGAAGACTTTGCCCGCCAGACGAAGCGGCCAGCCTGCAGGTGCGGGACTTGGGGTATCAGTATGACAAACTGAGCCGGCCTGTTTTTTCAGGTGTCAGCTTCCTGGTCGCCGCCGGAGAAAGTGTCGCGATCACGGGGCCTTCGGGGTCGGGTAAAACCACACTCATGAAAGTGATGAGCGGATTACTGTCATCTGATACCGGGAATGTACTTTTTAACGGTATTGATATCAGCGGCGCCGGACTGAATAATTATCGTGACTGTATTGCCTGTGTGTTGCAGGAGGATAAGTTATTCGCCGGATCTATTGCCGAAAATATTTCCAGCTTTAGTGAGCAGAGAGACCCGGACCGGATAATTTCTTGTGCGCAAAGCAGTCATATCCATGATGAAATAATGCAAATGCCGATGGGATACGAAACCCTGGTCAGTGAACTGGGGGGTAGCCTGTCCGGAGGCCAGAAACAGCGTTTACTGATTGCCAGGGCTCTCTACCGCCGCCCGGCCATACTGTTCCTCGATGAAGCGACCAGCCATCTCGATCTCGACAATGAAGCCAGGGTCAACGCCTCTATTCGTGAATTAAAAATCACCCGTATCTTTATTGCTCATCGCCCTTCAACCATTGCCAGTGCAGACCGGGTGATTGAGTTGTCCCGTGTCGTCTCCTGAACCCACCGGTGGGGTCTCCCCGCCGGTTTTTCCTGTATCCCCCCGGGGCCTGTAAACGGCCTTATCTCTCATAATTGATCCTGAATTAGGAGTTTTGTGGTTTTTTCAGGCAAGATAGCGCCAGCAGTTACCGGCCCATTGCTGCCTTGAAACGTGAAGCGGACATCACGGGATCCGGTATTTTCAGCAGGGGGGAGTATGGAAATAACCACAATATTCTGGTTCTGGATAGCCATTGCTGCGCTTTTTGCGCTGGCAGAACTGATGACAGTCACCTTTTTTGGCCTCTGGATGGCGATTGCTGCCATGGTACCGGCGCTGGTCGTGCTGATCGTGCCGGCATTATCCCTGGCGGGGCAGTTACTTATCTGGGTGGTGGCGTCATTGCTTTGTGCCTGGGTCTGGGTTCGCTGGATCCGTAGTCCGCCCGAAAAATATCTCGCGGAACCGCTGGTGGGGCAGCAGGGGATTCTGGCGTCGGCATTGGTGCCGGGAGAAACCGGAAAACTGCTACTGAGTAAACCGGTTCAGGGATGTCAGGAGTGGCCCTGTATCAGTGATGACGCTTTACCCCGTCAGGCACGTGTGCAGGTGGTCGCGATGATTGGCGAAGAACAGGTAAAGGTTACAGCTATCTAATTTACTACATGAGAGAGGGGGCGCTATGTCACCGGGACTGATTGCATCAGGTTTAATCATTCTTTTACTGGCGATTACGTTATTTAAATGCGTACGCATTGTGCCGCAGGCAGATCAGTGGATTGTGGAGCGTCTGGGGAAATACCACAGTACTCTTAATCCGGGGCTGAATATCCTGATCCCGTTTCTGGATGTCGTCGCCTATAAAATGTCGGCGAAAGATCAGATGTTTGAAGTGAAAGGTATCGAAGGGATCACTAAAGATAATGCCACGGTCGGGGTTAATGCCATTTGCTTTATCCGTATTGCAGACCCGAATAAAGCCGCCTACGGCGTCGACAGTTACAGTGCTGCGGTGCAGAACCTGGTAATGACCACCATCCGTAATGCGGTCGGGGGAATGAATCTGGACGATACGTTATCTAACCGTGATCAGCTGGCTATTACCTTGCGGGCGAATATGGAAGAGCAGATGAATGACTGGGGGCTGATCCTGAGGACCGTTGATATTCAGGACATTACACCGTCAGATTCGATGCGTAAATCGATGGAACAACAGGCTGCCGCAGAGCGGGAGCGTAAAGCGACGGAAACCCGGGCCGAAGGGAATAAGAATGCGGCGATACGTGAAGCTGAAGGGAAAAAGCAGGCGATGATCCTGGATGCCGAAGCGAAGCTTGAAGCCTCCCGACGGGAAGCTGAGGCGATTGAAACACTGGCCGCCGGACAGAAAAAAGCGACGGAACAGCTGGCATACGCTCTGAACAGCGCCGGAGGGCATGAGGCGATGTCATTCCAGTTGGCGAACAATTATGTGGCGACGCTCGGGGATCTTTCCAAAAGTAATAATACGAAGGTTATCGCCATGCCGGCGGATCTGGCACAGGCAGTGGGGGGATTACTGAATGCCGGAGCCCTGATGTCCGTGGGTGCTGAAGCGGCGACAGATTCTCCGTCCGGAAACAAACGGTCTTCCTGAAAATATACCGGCCCTGAAGGGCCGGTATCCGGTTTATTTACCAATACAGAAGCTGGAGAAAATCCGTCCCAGCAGGTCATCCGCAGTGAACTCTCCGGTAATTTCACTCAGCGCCAGTTGTGCCAGGCGCAATTCTTCGGCCAGCAGCTCTCCGGCCCGGGCATCCAGTAACTGTCCTCTGCCCTGCAGAAGGTGTGTTCCTGCCAGCTCCAGAGCCTCGAGGTGACGGCGTCTGGCAATAAAGCCGCCTTCGATATTCCCGGAAAAGCCCATACTCTGTTTCAGATGCTCACGCAGCGTATCGATGCCCCCCCCGGTACGGGCCGATAAACGGATTAAGGTATGGCCGGCCTCTGATTCTGCTCCGGGAGACTCCCCGGTGATATCGGCTTTGTTGCGGATGACGGTCACCGGCAATGCTTCCGGCAGACGAGAGATAAAGTCCGGCCAGATATGCCGGGGATCGGTATCGGTGGTGGTGGTGCCGTCAACCATAAACAGGACGTGATCGGCCTGTTCAATCTCCTGCCATGCGCGCTCAATACCGATGCGTTCGACCTCGTCGCTGGCTTCACGCAACCCGGCCGTATCAATGATATGCAGCGGCATACCATCAATATGAATATGTTCACGCAACACATCGCGGGTGGTGCCGGCAATATCGGTCACAATCGCCGCTTCGCGCCCCGCCAGTGCGTTGAGCAGGCTGGATTTACCGGCATTCGGACGTCCGGCGATCACCACCTTCATACCTTCGCGCAGCAGGCTTCCCTGGCGTGCTTCACTCCGCACCGCCTCCAGATCATTAATCACCTGTGCTAACTGTACTTCAATTTTGCCGTCAGAGAGGAAGTCGATTTCTTCATCCGGGAAGTCGATAGCGGCTTCCACGTAAATACGCAGATGGGTCAGGGCTTCCACCAGCAGGTTCACCCGGGTAGAAAATACGCCCTGTAAGGAGTTCACCGCCGAACGGGCTGCCTGTTCCGAACTGGCATCGATTAAATCGGCGATAGCTTCTGCCTGGGCAAGATCCAGTTTATCGTTCAGAAACGCACGTTCAGAGAACTCACCCGGTCTTGCAATACGTACACCCGGCAGTCCGACAATGCGTTTCAGTAACAGATCCAGGATGACCGGTCCGCCGTGCCCCTGCAGTTCCAGCACATCTTCGCCGGTGAAGGAGTTTGGCCCGGGAAACCACAACGCAATGCCCTGATCCAGAACCGAACCCTCTGCATCCAGGAAGGGGAGGTAATCTGCATAACGGGGTTTCGGGAGTTTCCCCAGGATCTGTTGTGCGATGCCGGCGGCATGCGGGCCGGAAATTCTTAATATACCGACTCCTCCGCGACCCGGGGGCGTTGCCTGGGCGACGATAGTATCGCTGTGGCTCATAACTGTTCTCTCTTTACCAATAAAAAAGGCGGTCAGATGACCGCCTTATCATATCCTGAGTTATCGGGATTATCACGCAGCCAGGCTACGTGATAGCCGTCAGGCTTTTTTCTTACGGCTGTGCAGACCGCGTTTTTCCAGACCACGGTAAATCAGCTGCTGCTGAAGTATCGTCACCAGGTTACTCACGATGTAATACAGCACCAGACCTGACGGGAACCACAGGAAGAAGACCGTAAAGATGACCGGCATAAAGGTCATGATCTTCTGCTGCATCGGGTCAGTGACCGTCGTCGGCGACATCTTCTGAATGAAGAACATGGTCAGACCCATTAATACCGGCAGGATATAGTACGGGTCCTGAGCGGACAGGTCGTGGATCCACAGAATGAACGGCGCGTGACGCAGCTCAATTGAGCCCATCAGCATATAGTACAGCGCCAGGAAGATAGGCATCTGGATAACCAGAGGCAGACACCCTCCCAGAGGGTTCACTTTCTCTTCTTTGTACAGTGCCATCATTTCCTGACTGATACGCTGCTTATCATCACCCAGGCGCTCACGCATGGCCTGAATTTTGGGTTGCAGCATGCGCATTTTCGCCATTGAGGTGTATTGCGCACGCGTCAGCGGGTACATGATACCACGGACAATAAAGGTGATAACGATAATGGAGAAGCCCCAGTTACCGATAAAGCTGTGGATAAATTTCAGCAGTTTGAACAGCGGCTGAGAAATAAACCATAACCACCCGTAATCTACGGTTAAGTCCAGGTGAGGAGAGATGGCTGCCATCTGATCCTGCAGTTCCGGTCCGACCCACAGGGTCGCGTTCAGATCCTGCTGTGCACCTGCAGCGATAGTCACTGGCGCAGATTTGTACCCTACCGCAGCCAGGCCGGTGCCCGGAGCGCTGGTATACAGAGTGTTACTGCCGGCAGTACGCGGAACCCATGCTGTCGCGAAGTACTGTTGTAACATGGCTACCCAGCCGTTATCAGTACTGACGTTCAGGTTCTCGTTATCAGCAATGGTATCGAACTTATATTTCTCATACTTTTCATTGCTGGTGGAGTACGCCGCGCCACGGAAGGTATGCAACGCGAAGTTGTTGCTCCCGGTCTGGCGATCTTTTGGCAGCGCGATAGTTTGTTTCAGCTGGCCAAACATGGAAACTTCCAGAGGCTGTGCTGAAGCATTATCGATGTGGTAATCAACATCGACCGAGTAACCACCACGCTTGAAGACGAAGGTTTTGGTATAAACCACGCCATTTTCACCGGTCCAGGTCAGCGGAACGCGCAGTTCGGTCTGGCCATCGGCTAGCTGGTAGCTTTGCTGAGTCGCGGTGTATAAAGGACGGGCACCATTGGCAGGATTATCCGGACCATTACGGCCGGTTAAACCACTTTGTGCCTGATACAGGAAGTCAGGAGACGTTTCCAGCAACTGGAAAGGCTTGGAAGAGCCCAGTTTGTCAGAGTAGGCCAGTAATTGTGCCTGCTCTACATCACCGCCACGGGTATTAATCTCAACAGACAAGACGTCTGTCTTAACTGTAATCGTTTTGCCTTCACCACTGGCGGGGACGCCCTGGTTTGCAGCATCACCTGCGGTGCTGTTCGTATTCTGAGTGGTCTGAGTTTGCTGTGGCTGTGGATTGTGGTCCGTCTGCCAGGCTTGCCAGATCATAAAAGACACAAACAGAAAAGCGATGAAAAAAAGATTGCGTTGCGAATCCATCGTTAGTTTTCTCTGGTATCAGTGTTTTTTGGCGGCACAGGATCGTCACCACCCGCATGTAAAGGATGGCATTTTAATACGCGTTTCACCGTCAACCAACTGCCTTTTACCACCCCGAAACGACGTAAGGCTTCTATCCCGTAATGGGAACAGGTTGGATTGAAACGGCAATGAGGCCCCAGAAGAGGACTTATTGCCCGTTGGTAAACGCGGATAAGAACAATCAGGAGCCGCGCGCCAGGCGACAATGACGACGCCATAGTTTCTCCAACACTTCCGTCAGTGTGTGGTTATCCAGTTCAGCTATCCCTTTTTTGGCAACGATGACAAAATCCATAGCCGGAAGCTCGTGCTGGCGCAAACGAAAACTTTCCCGGGTTAAACGTTTAATCCGGTTACGTTCGTGTGCCCGTTTCACGTGTTTCTTGGCGACGGTGAGACCGATGCGGGGATGCCCCAGCGAATTCTGGCGGCCGAGAATAGTCAATTGCGGCGTGCCAGCTCGTTGTGGCTGCTGGAAGACGAAAGTGAAATGATTGGGAGTTAACAAACGTAACTCCCTGGGAAATGCGAGCTTACCCACCAGGGTTAGCTTTATTACTTAGAAACGGTCAGACGAGCACGGCCTTTAGCACGACGACGTGCCAGAACCTGACGACCATTTTTAGTAGCCATACGAGCACGGAAGCCGTGAGAACGGTTGCGCTTCAGTACAGACGGTTGAAAAGTGCGTTTCATGGCGATTTCTACCTAAACTTGAGAATGTTCACTTGGTGACGCGTAGCAGAGTCAGTAAACCGACCGACGCCTCAGTGTATTTTATTTAAAGAGGCGGGATTGTAATAACTGTACAGTCCTGAGTCAATTTACTTCCGCTAATAATGACACCTTTATGCCCCGATAAAAGTCTGTCTGCAACCATTTCAGTGACGCCGGGCGCTACTTCGGGATGCAAACAGGATGAGAATTATACGGGCTTCCTTATAAAGAGCAAGGATCCTTCAGGATCATCTGTCGATCACAGGCTCTGAAATGACCGTTATCTGACGGGGAAGCGGGAGAAATCTGCAATATGACCGGTTTTTTCTTTTATCGCAGAGCGTGACTTGCCCGGTGTCATTCTGAAATCCTGTGGATAAAATGGGAGAAATCGGTGTAGAAAAGGAAGATCTCTTGCCCGCTTTGCGTTATGATCCGTCGTTCCGTTGGCGATCCTTTCGGGACGCACGGCGGGAATGAATTGCAGATCGTTGCAGCAGACGATTTCTCCGTCTGCATCAATAACCCGTTTTTTCAAAAGATTAGCACCATTTCTTGTCTTATTTTTGTACCAGTGGAGTCCGCCGTGTCACTAACGCTTTGGCAACAGTGCCTTACCCGTTTGCAGGATGAATTACCTGCCACTGAATTCAGTATGTGGATCCGTCCTTTACAGGCTGAATTGAACGACAACACTCTGGCTCTGTATGCACCAAACCGCTTTGTACTCGACTGGGTGCGGGATAAATACATTAATAGTATTAATGGCCTGCTGAATGAGTTTTGCGGCTCGGATATTCCGGTATTGCGTTTTGAAGTGGGTGCACGGCCCGCCGCGGCAGCGCCGGTGGCCCCTGCAGCGAATACGGTTGCCGTTCAGAATATTTCGCAACCGATCCCTCCGGTACGTCAGCCATCAGCACCCAGCCATGAGGGTCGTCCCAGCTGGGATAACGTCCCTGCTCCTGTGCAAGCGGCTTATCGCTCAAATGTGAATAGCCGGCATAACTTTGATAACTTTGTCGAAGGTAAGTCGAACCAGCTGGCCCGTGCGGCCGCACGACAGGTCGCTGAGAACCCGGGTGGCGCTTATAATCCGTTATTTCTGTATGGCGGTACAGGCCTGGGGAAAACTCACCTGTTACATGCTGTCGGTAACGGTATTATTGCCAGAAAACCGAATGCTAAAATTGTTTATATGCACTCGGAACGCTTTGTACAGGATATGGTAAAAGCGTTGCAGAACAATGCCATTGAAGAATTTAAACGCTATTACCGTTCTGTGGATGCGCTGCTTATCGATGATATTCAGTTTTTTGCGAATAAAGAGCGTTCGCAGGAAGAGTTTTTTCATACCTTCAATGCGTTGCTGGAAGGTAATCAGCAAATTATCCTGACCTCTGATCGGTATCCGAAAGAGATCAATGGGGTAGAAGATCGCCTGAAGTCACGCTTTGGCTGGGGTCTGACGGTGGCCATTGAACCGCCAGAGCTTGAGACCCGTGTCGCCATTCTTATGAAAAAAGCGGACGAAAATAAAATTCGTTTGCCTGGCGAAGTCGCCTTCTTTATTGCTAAACGTCTGCGCTCTAATGTCCGTGAACTGGAAGGGGCACTGAATCGTGTCATTGCCAATGCAAACTTTACCGGCAGGGCGATAACCATCGACTTTGTCCGTGAAGCGCTGAGGGATTTGCTGGCATTGCAGGAAAAACTGGTCACTATCGATAATATCCAGAAAACCGTCGCAGAATATTATAAAATTAAGGTGGCGGATCTGTTATCAAAACGACGTTCGCGCTCGGTGGCCAGACCGCGTCAGATGGCGATGGCGATGGCAAAAGAACTGACGAACCATAGTCTGCCGGAAATCGGTGATGCTTTTGGCGGACGGGACCATACCACAGTCCTCCACGCCTGCCGGAAAATAGAGCAGTTACGTGAAGAAAGTCACGACATCAAAGAAGATTTCTCCAATTTAATCAGAACATTATCTTCCTGACGCTATGAAATTTATTGTTGAAAGAGAGCAATTGCTCAAACCCTTACAGCAAGTGAGCGGCCCCCTGGGGGGACGTCCGACACTTCCCATCCTCGGCAACCTGTTATTGCAGGTGAGCGAAGGTGCCTTATCGCTGACCGGGACTGATCTCGAAATGGAGATGGTCGCCCGGGTATCGCTCAGTCAGCCCCATGAACCCGGAGCGACGACCGTGCCTGCGCGTAAATTCCTGGATATCTGCCGGGGATTACCTGATGGTGCTGAAATTCACGTCATCCTGGAAGGTGACAGAATACTGGTGCGTTCAGGACGCAGCCGTTTCTCGTTATCTACCCTGCCGGCCAGTGACTTTCCGAATCTTGATGACTGGCAAAGTGAAGTTGAATTCACTCTGCCTCAGGCAACGCTGAAACGTCTGATTGAGGCCACGCAGTTTTCCATGGCCCATCAGGATGTTCGCTATTACCTGAACGGAATGTTGTTTGAAACCGAAGGGGAAGAACTGCGTACGGTCTCCACCGACGGACACCGCCTGGCGGTATGTTCGATGCCGGTTGGTCAGTCTTTACCTGACCATTCAGTCATTGTTCCGCGTAAAGGTGTGGTTGAACTGGTGCGGTTGCTGGACGGCGGAGATACACCTCTGCGGGTGCAGATCGGTAGCAGTAATATTCGTGCACATGTGGGAGATTTTATCTTTACCTCCAAACTGGTGGACGGACGTTTCCCTGACTACCGCCGTGTTCTCCCTAAAAATCCGGATAAGACGCTGGAAGCCGGTTGTGACCTCCTGCGGCAGGCTTTTGCCCGTGCGGCGATCCTCTCTAATGAAAAATTCAGGGGAGTACGGCTGTTTATCACCGAAAATCAGTTACGTATCACCGCGAATAACCCGGAGCAGGAAGAAGCTGAAGAGATCCTGGACGTGGACTATCAGGGCAGTGATCTCGAAATCGGTTTCAACGTCAGCTATGTACTGGATGTTCTGAATGCTCTGAAATGTGAAAACGTTCGCTTACTGCTGACTGATTCCGTTTCCAGTGTGCAGATTGAAGACGTTGCCAGTCAGCATGCTGCCTATGTCGTGATGCCGATGCGTCTGTAGTTCTGTACCCGGCCCCCATTCCCTGCAGGATATCTGCAGGGGATCGTTTCTATGTCATGCGTTTTTCTCGCCTCCGGACTGATCTATGGCCCTGACCCGTCTTATCATTAAAGACTTTCGTAATATTCCCCAGGCAGACTTATCGCTGTCTGAAGGTGTGAATTTTCTTATTGGTCCAAACGGTAGTGGTAAAACGAGTGTACTGGAGGCGATTTATACCCTGGGACACGGGCGGGCATTCCGCAGTCTGCAAACCGGGCGGGTGATCAGACATGATCAACCCGCGTTTGTTCTGCATGGCAGGCTTACGGATACCAGTCAGCAACACAGTATCGGGCTGAGTAAAGATCGTGCCGGCGAAAGCAAAGTCCGTATTGACGGGAGCGACGGACATAAGATTGCCGCTTTGGCACAACTTCTGCCGATGCAACTGATCACCCCGGAAGGTTTTACCCTGCTGACCGGCGGGCCGAAATTCCGCAGAGCCTATATTGACTGGGGGTGTTTCCATAACTTTCCCGGGTTTTTTAGTGCCTGGAATGATCTTCGCCGCCTGATGAAACAGCGTAATGCGGCGTTGCGTCAGGTCAGCAGTTATCGACAGATACGACCCTGGGATCAGGAACTGGCACCGCTGGCTCATAAAATCAGTGAATGGCGGCAGGCTTACAGCGATGATATTACGCTGGAAATTAAGGCAACCTGCCAGCAATTCCTGCCGGAATATGACCTGACGTTTTCCTGTCAGCGCGGGTGGGATAAAGAAAGTGATTACGCGGAGTTACTGGAGCGTAATTTTGAACGAGATCGCGCCCTGACTTATACCGCCAGCGGACCGCACAAAGCCGATTTTCGTATTCGTGCTGACGGTACCCCGGTCGAGGATTTGTTATCGCGCGGACAACTGAAATTATTAATGTGTGCCCTGCGCCTGGCGCAGGGGGAATACCTGACACGTCAAAGCGGCAGACGTTGTATTTACCTGATCGATGATTTTGCCTCTGAACTGGATAACACGCGCCGGCAGATCCTGGCCAACCGCCTGAAAGCGACAAAAGCGCAGGTTTTTGTGAGTGCCATCAGTGTTGATCATGTTCTCGACATGAATGACGAAAAGGGCAAGATGTTCAGCGTAGAAAAAGGTAAAATAGCAGTTCAACCCGAAGATTAAATGAGCGAGAAACGTTGATGTCGAATTCTTATGACTCCTCCAGTATCAAAGTCCTGAAAGGACTTGATGCGGTACGCAAACGCCCCGGTATGTACATCGGTGACACGGATGACGGTACCGGTCTGCATCACATGGTATTCGAGGTAGTGGACAACGCCATCGACGAAGCACTCGCAGGCCACTGTAAAGAAATCACCGTCACTATCCACTCCGATAACTCCGTCTCAGTTCAGGATGATGGTCGTGGTATTCCGACCGGAATTCACCCGGAAGAGGGCGTATCGGCAGCAGAAGTGATTATGACTGTGCTGCATGCCGGGGGTAAGTTTGACGATAACTCTTATAAAGTGTCCGGTGGTTTACATGGCGTGGGTGTCTCTGTCGTCAACGCATTGTCTGAAAAGTTGGAACTGACTATCCGTCGTGACGGTAAAGTTCATCAGCAAATTTATCAGCACGGTGTACCGACAGCACCGCTGGCGGTGATCGGCGAAACAGATGTGAGCGGGACTGCGGTACGTTTCTGGGCCAGTCATCAGACATTTACGAATGTGACCGATTTCGAATACGACATTCTGGCAAAACGCCTGCGCGAACTCTCTTTCCTGAATTCCGGCGTGTCTATCCGCCTGATCGACAAGCGTACAGATAAGAGTGATCACTACCACTACGAAGGTGGTATCCGCGCGTTTGTGGAGTATCTGAATAAAAATAAAACGCCTATCCATCCGAACGTCTTCTATTTCAGTACGGAAAAAGACGGTATCGGCGTGGAGGTTGCGTTGCAGTGGAACGATAGCTTCCAGGAAAATATCTACTGCTTTACCAACAACATTCCGCAGAGGGATGGCGGGACGCACCTTGCCGGTTTCCGTGCCTCAATGACCCGTACACTGAATGCGTATATGGATAAAGAAGGCTACAGTAAAAAGGCGAAGGTCAGTGCCACCGGTGATGATGCCCGTGAAGGTCTGATCGCGGTTGTGTCGGTGAAAGTGCCGGACCCGAAATTCTCTTCCCAGACCAAGGATAAGCTGGTCTCTTCGGAAGTGAAATCGGCAGTGGAATCGCAGATGAATGAACTGCTCTCTGAATATCTGCTGGAAAATCCGTCCGATGCCAAGATTGTCGTCGGTAAAATTATCGATGCTGCCCGTGCGCGTGAAGCGGCGCGCCGTGCCCGTGAAATGACCCGTCGTAAAGGCGCGCTGGACCTGGCCGGATTACCGGGCAAACTGGCGGATTGCCAGGAACGCGACCCTGCGCTTTCAGAAGTTTATCTGGTGGAAGGGGACTCTGCGGGCGGCTCTGCGAAGCAGGGGCGTAACCGCAAGAATCAGGCCATTTTACCTCTGAAAGGTAAGATCCTGAACGTCGAAAAAGCCCGTTTTGACAAGATGCTCTCTTCCCAGGAAGTGGCAACACTGATCACCGCGTTGGGTTGTGGTATCGGCCGCGATGAGTACAACCCGGATAAATTGCGTTATCACAGCATTATCATCATGACGGATGCGGACGTCGATGGTTCGCATATCCGTACGCTGCTGCTGACTTTCTTCTATCGTCAGATGCCTGAAATCATTGAACGCGGCCATGTGTTTATCGCACAGCCACCGTTGTACAAAGTGAAAAAAGGTAAGCAGGAACAGTACATCAAAGATGATGATGCGATGGATCAGTACCAGATAGCGATTGCGCTGGATGGCGCGACTCTGCATACCAATGCCAGTGCTCCGGCGCTGAGCGGAGCCTCGCTGGAAAATCTGGTATCAATGTACAACAGTACAGAGAAGATGATTAGGCGCATGACCCGTCGTTATCCGGCGGCGTTGCTGAGAGGGCTGGTGTATCACCCGACGCTGAGTGATTTATCTGACCAGGCGGCCGTACAGGCGTGGATGGATGCTCTGGTGGCCAAACTGGAAGAACGCGAACAGCACGGTAGCAGCTATACCGGTATTGTCCGTGAAGACCGTGAACATCAGCGTTTTGAGCCGGTACTTCGTATTCGTACACATGGTGTGGATACGGATTATCCTCTGGATTCAGAATTTATTTACGGACCGGAATACCAGAGAATTAATACACTGGGTGAGCAACTTCGTGGTCTTATCGAAGAAGATGCCTTCATTGAACGCGGGGAGCGTCGTCAGCCGGTGGCCAGCTTTGAGCAGGCCGTAGAGTGGCTGGTGAAAGAATCCAGACGTGGCCTGTCAGTACAGCGCTATAAAGGTCTGGGTGAGATGAACCCGGAACAGCTCTGGGAAACGACAATGGATCCGGAAAGCCGCCGCATGATGCGTGTGACGATTAAAGATGCCATTGCCGCCGATCAGCTGTTTACCACGCTGATGGGGGATGCGGTTGAACCTCGTCGCGCCTTTATCGAAGAAAATGCCCTGAAAGCCGCGAATATCGATATCTGATCGTTTGCGCTGAGCAAAAACGGGTCATGAACTGTAGCCATAAAGTCAGACAGTTCATGTGAAGTGGTTATAAGAGCCCGGGTTCGGTATTCAGCCGAACCCGGGCTCTTTAATCTCAGGCTTATCTGCACGTGAATGTCGTTATCCTGCTCCGGTGATTATTTTATGCCGGCACCCTCGGGCGTATTACTGATCCTGCCTGTCCGTCAGTGTCGTTTTTAACAGACGTACACCCCGCCCCTGTTTTTCACTGCGACCCATTAATATAGGCCCTTCCTCCGGTGGAGAATAGCCTTGTATATCTCAATAAATTTTAGGATCGAAAATCACCGTCACAGCGCCCCGGTAAGTATCCGGCCGGGTCTTCAGCATGGTATCCACGTCTTTCTGACTGACCAGAAAATCAATACTTCCGGCCTGGTTCTCCGCGAATGACTTGGTCACAAAAACGTTTTTCGTTAAATCCCGGCCCACCGCCAGCCGTCTTTTGGTTACCGTTGAGCCGGTTGATGAGTCCACGATCCCCCGCGGCAATGTTAAAAGGCTTTGCACGGGAACGGTCTGTGACGGGGTGTTATCGCTTTTCAGGGCACAATCTGAACCGCTCTGCTGCTCACACTCCATATATACCGTGAACGCCCCCGAGCTGGAGAGGTTGAAGTTACTTCTGCCTGTCAGCTCCGGGGTGGCGCGGGTAATCATCCAGCGCTCCCAGTTAGCGGCACCTTCCTCTGCCGTGCACACCTTTCCGGATGCGCAGGGCTGCAGGGAAACCTGCTGGTCATCTGCTGTGGTGGAGAGTTTTAGTTCGTGATTGACACTGAGGGTGAAATTAACCCTAAGCGTCGAGTCTGACGCATCCCATTTGTTGCCAAAATCAATATCACCACCTGGCCCAATGCTCCAGTCGACATATCCTTTGTATATACCGGAAGTAAGCTGTAACGGATTAGGAGTAACGAGTTTGTAACGAATGGAAGTCTGATACAGATTTGATGATGTGATTGTCCGGCCTGTATAAGTGCTACGTTTATAACAAGCCCCTGATACATTCCAGGCCCATCCATACCATGTAGAATCTGAACCACTCCCTGTGCCTATGCTTGCGCCATTAGTAGCGCTCCCGCATGGGAGATTCGTGGGATAAGCAAACTCCCCCCTTTCCCAGCCTATACGGGCCCCGCTCCCTAGGTTGGTCCAGCGTCCACCAAACCCGGTTATAGTAAAAGTGATTTGTGCTTTTTCCTGGGTCTCCGAATTAACCACATCTACTTTCGTAGCCCCCGGCAGACCAAGGTAAAAATGATTTTTCGGGTTTGAATCATCAGAGAGGAGAACTCCATTCCCCAGAAGAGTGATACCTGCAAATGAAATACTTGTATTGTTGTTTGTGCAAGATGTTGGCCAATCAGCACAAAACCCACTCAGTGGCGTGGTATTTGTAAAGGTATTATTTTCCGGATTGCTCACCGACGGGGTGAACGACGCGGTAATATCCATGGTCGCTGCCCCCGCCGCCAGGCTCCCGGCCGCCAGCATGCTGCCTGCCAGCAGGCGTATCAGTATCTTCTTCATTTATGTTCTCCGCTGCCGGCTGCCCGGCAGGTGACGGTGCTGATAAACTGCACCTTCTTCGTTTTGTCCATTCCCGCCGGAAGTTCGCACTGCAGGGCCGGCTGCCCTTTTTCCGCTCTGATGCTCAGCATCCGGTTGGTCACCCCGGAGTCCAGTGTCAGCACCCCTTCGGCATTGATAATGCCGCCGGAGACATCACTGCTCACATAGCGGTTTTTCAGGACTTCTCCCTGCGTGTCCAGTAACATCCCGACCACGGTGAAGGTTTTCACGGCTTTCACACTGATATATTTCACACTGCCGCGTCTCATCTGCATGCTTTCCTGCGACGGGAAGACCTGCACGCTTTCCCCGCCGCTGGCCGAAAACTGCACCGTATCCTTTTTCCACAGCTCGGCCGGCACGATGTTACGGCCCGGCTTCAGCCGCGTTTCGGCAGAGGTCCCGGAGGCGAGGATACCGGTGGTGTCATCCTCTGAATCCACATCCACGATCAGTGCGGATTCCATGCTGCGGCTGGCATTGCCGTTCGCGGAGGCTACTTTGCCTCCCCCCATCACCAGTACCTGGCTCAGGTTGCCGCCGGCGGTATTGGAACTTCCCTGCGTGTTATGCTGCACGTAGGCATCCCCGCTGACGAACGGGGTATCGACAGTGGCGTTACCGCTGAAGACGGTATTCTGCGGACTGTATGACACCCCGCCGCCCAGTGAGCGGAGACTGCTGTTGTTCCCCGGCTGCCACTGATAGTTCAGGCTGGAATAGCCCTGGTTCCCGCTCATGCCGGTTTCCGCCGACACGGTATGACGGGCCGCAGGGGCCAGCGAGAGGCTGACACCGAATGACACACCATGGTCGCGGCGCTGGCTGTTAAAGCCCGGCGTGTCGTAGGCGCTTACCCTGAAATTCATATCATGCCCGGCCACAGTGGCCAGGGTGGTCACAGAGACATCGGTCCCCACCCCGCGGCGCCAGGCGGTATTCATATATTGTCCGTTCACGATGAGGGAGGTTGACCAGGGCATCCGCAGCGACAGGCTGCTGCCCCAGGTATCGCCCTGCTGGCGAGATGCGGTTCTGTGACCATAAATATCTGTCGTGGTTGAACGCCAGAACAGGCTGGCCGAGCCGCCGCCGGGAATATTGCGGTAATAGCGGATATCGGTATTCCGGTTTGCCTGATATTCCATATTCCCCAGGGTGTACTGGGCGAACAGGGTGTCATCCGGCGAAAGGGTAATATTCGCCCGGGTTCTGACCTGCTGTTCTTTCTCTGTGACCGCCGTGCTGACGCCGAGGATCGCGCGGGGGTGTGCCAGTACGTCGATACCGCCGCCGGCGGCAAAGGGGGTCTCCCGGCCGGTGCCGGTATCCCCGGTCGCCAGCGTTCTGCGCTGGCCGCCCCACAACGTCATGCGCCAGCGGCGGTTCGGGTCACTCCACCCCTGGGGCTTGTAGATCTGGGCCTGCTGCGTGTCGGTCGTCTGACCGTTTTCGATAATTTTGATGGTGATATCATAGATACCGCCCGGCAGCTGGCGGGTGTCGAGCGCCTGCACGCCGGCCTGTAACTGCTGGGTGTGGATCAGCCGGCCGTCGCGCCAGACTTCCGCGACTGACTGGTTGCGTCCGGTGACATAGACCGGCCAGGCGCTGACGCTGTCCGTACTGACCAGCAGGGTGTCAGAGGTTCCCCACATTGCTCCCGCCACGGTGTCATAGCCGAAACCGGAGGTCTGCACATTGCCGTTATCACTGTCCGGGGAAAACAGGCCCAGCCGGACAAAGCTGCCCTGAAGTTCTTTCTGGGTAAACAGCTCATACAGACCGGAACTGCTGTACCGGTAACTGCCGTCGGTGCCCGAAGACTGAAAAGAGGCTCTCTGGCTCCAGCCGGCAAAAGACGCGGTCAGGGAGGAGTTTATTCCCCAGCTGCGTAACGATCCGGAACTGCTTAATGACATGTCGTTGTACATAATCATGCCGCCGGGGGTATCTTCCGGCATGCCGATATAGGCACTTCCTGCCCGGGAGGTTTCATAGTCTGCGGTGTAAAGTTTCAGGACCGAGTTATCCAGCCGGTACTGGACTTCCATCAGACCGGACGGGCAGTCTTTCCGGCATTTTCCCGTCGGGACACCCTGTTTCAGTACGCCGGTCCAGAGTGCCCGGGTCTCCGGGTCAGTATCTTCGGCATCGTCAAACGTGCGAAGCAGGCGGATGTCTCCGTTTTTTCTCAGCGAGACTGCAGCATCAAATAAGCGGGTATCGTTCAGGTAAACCTGCACAACCAGCTCAGCATCATAAAAATACTGCCTGAAGTCTTCGGGCAGGCCGCGCATATTGACGGCCAGCATCATATCTTCAGCCGGTGCCGTCAGGGGATACATCAGGGGCAACAGAGTCAGGACGAGAAAATGTTTTTTCATAAAAAAAGCTGCCACAATATTATGGCAGCCTCCGTCAGGTTAGGGCAGAGAGACAGCCTTATTCGGCAACATCAACAACCGGCTCAAAAATCATGGCAACACTGCCGGTGAAAGAACCGTTCACTGTCAGGGCCTTATCATCGGCCTGCGCGATGTTCAGTGCTGTACGTCCGCCCGCTTTGGCATCACTCGCGTTGACCACGGTGGTGGCCGTCTGGCTGAGCGCGACATTATTAAACTTCACCGCCAGAGGAATGACGTCAGTACCGTTAGACAGCTGCGGTTTACCGTCGGTATTCAGGTTGCCGGTCAGTGAGGCCTGGATAGCGCCCGAGGTGTTTTTGTACTGGAACTGTTTTTCGAAAGACTGAAGTTTGCTGGTTGCAATGTCGTAGCCCATGGTCTGGGTCTGGTCAATCCAGCCTGAGTCGACCGGGATCACCTGGAAGCTGTCGGCCGGCACAGTGGCAGACAGGTTGATGGTGTAGCTCTGTGAGTCAGCGGCATGAGCCGCAGCGCCGCCCAGGATTGCGCAGGAAACCAGTGCGGTGGCCAGGGACTTATTCAGGGCAGAAAAGTTGAATTTCATAGTCATGATTCCTTAAGGTTAAAGTTAATACACGTAATATCTGAAATGTTAAGTAAAGGGAGACTTAACTTTTTCCGGGGGTTAATAACTTAACGCCCGTTTGTTATTTCCCTCGATAAGAGTGAAATTAGTTTTATAGCCGGTTTTCTTTTTCAGCGTCTTCGTCTTTCCGGGCAGAACAAATTCCCGGGTGACGGCACCGCAGTCTGTATTTGCGGATTTACACTGACGGATATTATCCAGCGATACGGTGGCATTCCCTTTATTGCTGACAATAATGTTACCGGAAGGTAAATTATTTATTTCGGAGTTAAACACCGGTTTGTCAGGCTGAACAATCACAATGGTTCCGTAACCGGTCAGGACATTCAGTCCGGCATGCAGTGTATTTTTACGGTACTCACTGGCCGCTTCCTTATTCAGTCCGAAACTGTCATCGGCTTCCGGCATCACGGGGGTAAACCTGACCCGGAAATAGCGCTCGGTGTCACGGCTGCCGGGCCAGAGGATCCGTACCGCCTGGAATCCACCGGGCGGGATAATCAGGCGCTGTGGCGTGACAATCAGCCGGTCCTGCTCGAGCGTTTTGCCGGACACTTCTTTCTGGGGTTTCTCATCCGGGTCCGTATTATTACCCGGGTGGATTTCCAGTATGCCGACACGGACAAAGGCTGTGGAGTCCCCGGTGTTATAAATGCGTTTGGTCATGCTTTGTGTGCCGGGCATCAGGACATCGTACATGCTGCCGATACCGATAACCGGTGTGGCGGAGGCAGAAGACACCATGCCGAGAGAAAGAAAACAAATGCCGGTAAAAGCTGAAAGGTAATTAAATAGTTTCATAAAAAGTCACCCGCGTTTTCCGGGATATAAACCCGGCTAATGAGTCAGTTACTGATGATGAAAAATAATGAAACATTCATTCCCTCATCATCAGAGTATTTAAAGAAATAAAAAAGAAACCGGAGTCATAAACAGATGCCGCTGACAGAATTAAATATTTTTCAGGATCAGCATTCGTTTTTTAAAATACAAAAAGTCAGATGTTTTACCTCTGAATATCCATATCCTGTACGGACCCCGGCCACTGTTAAAAATCCTTATAACTGACGTTATTTAGTGACTTTCTGACTTATTATGCGTTTAAAAATTACTAATGATTGGAAAGCGGTTTCTTTCCTGAAAACTGATGGGTGCTGATTATCGCTATATTCCTGCGTTCGTCAATACCGATCAATCAATGCTATTAAATAGGTCGTGACTATAGGATAATTACACATCTATCGTTATATCCGATCAATGAGGTCAAAGAGTATCCAAAAAAACATTACTAATCATGTGGAAACAATTGATCACAAAATGAGGGGGCAGATAAAAGCAGGCTCTGAACACATTAGGAAAGATAATTTACCACGAAAAAAAACATTTGATTTGCTGTGGCTGTTTATTAAGCGTTTAAGTTAAATTCAGAAATTTTACCATAAATTAACGATACTTTAATATCTGGTGCGTCAGAAATGAGGGTATTCCCCGCGGAGTCATTCCCGTTAACACCGGGCACTGCACCGGTAGGCACTCCCTGCATACGGATCACCAGAGTGCTTCGTGTGGATCTTTATTAACGGTTACAGGGAGTACGCCAGCATCAGGAAACCCCTCGTTATAAAGGGGGGATGGCCGTCTGTTGCCGTTTATCCGCCAGATATGTAAGCAGAGAGCGACGAGCGATACCGGGTATCACCTGCAGTCATCGCCAATGACCAAAGATCACACCACGGACTCAATAAGCGTCGTCACTTACTCAGTGCGTTGGCTGTTTGCGGTAGCTCCTGACGAAGCAGGGCAGCCCGGTGTTTTTCATATCATGCGACGCTGCTTGTTTACGGCTGACAGTAAGAACACCTGATTCAGAAGGTCTCCTGCGCGTTTGGGGTGGTCAGAATTTATATCTGGCCTGTTATTTAGGTGGGCACAGTACGGTTAGCACAGAATACTTCAATAAACCCCGCACTTAAGGATAAGCAGGCAACACAAGCATCTCAGGCTACGGGGCCGTGTTCCCTTGTCCACTGAGAGAAATAAAAGACGAACCTTCTGCTCTGCACCGATACTGAATAAATGGCACAGATCACAGTTGATATAGAAACAGTAGTCAGTATTCAGTAAAAAAGGGTAGCATCAGCGGACTATTCATTATTTCCGGAGACGTTATGGCAATCAGACTGATAGCAATTGATATGGATGGCACTCTGCTGACTCCGGACCATCAGATAAGCCCCGCCGTAAAATCGGCTATCCACAAGGCTCAGGCTCGGGGGATCACTGTCGTACTGGCTTCGGGCAGGCCCTATATTGGTATTCAGCGGTATGTTGCAGAGCTGGGATTGGATAAACCTGGGCAGTTTTGTATCAGTTACAACGGGGCACTGGTACAGCGTGCCGAAGATGGCAGCTGTGTTGCCGAGGTGACTCTGGAACATGACGATTATCTCCGGTTTGCGCAGCTTTCCGGAGAACTGGGAGTCCACTTCCAGGCGCTGGATAAAACACATCTTTATACTCCCGACAAAGATATCAGCAAATATACGGTACATGAGGTTTCTCTGACGGGAATACCGTTACGTTACCGTGCCGTTGAAGAGATGGATCCTGAATTACGTTTTCCGAAACTGATGATGGTGGATGAACCGGAAATCCTTGATGAAGCGATTGCCCGGTTACCGGCAGAGATCGTAGAAAACTATACCGTCCTGAAAAGCTCCCCGTTCTACCTCGAAATTCTCAACAAACAGGTCAATAAGGGTGAGGGGGTTCGTAAGCTGGCAGAGTTACTCGGGATTTCAGCCGATGAAGTCATGGCCATTGGTGATCATGAGAATGATCTGGCGATGGTGACTTACGCCGGCAGCGGGGTAGCCATGGGGAATGCGATTGATATCGTCAAAAAACATGCCCGTTACCAGACACTGTCTAATGCTGAAGACGGTGTTGCCCTGGCCATTGAAAAATGGGCCCTTTCTGAATAAATCCTGAGCTCAGGCAGGCACCCTACGGGGTGCTTTTTTTTTGCCCGCGATCGGCTGTTTTTCTCCGCTCTCCGTTTGCTTTATCCGGTACTCATCGGATATGTCGTTTTTTTTCGTTATTGTGACTTTCAGGAACCCTAATGTAATTAATACGTTGCAATTAATTAACATAAAATCGCGACACAAAAGGTTTTTGCGTGATCAAGATCGCATTTTCTGTTAACCACCTAATAATAACTATAGGTATTATTACATCAACGCATTACATATCAGGTTTTACTTATTCAGGAGTTAACAATGAAAACGATCGCTACCTTATTCACCGTCGCTGCTTTATCCGCCTTATCTTTTGGGGCTTCAGCAGAAATGATTTCTGCCACCGGCAGTACCCTTGATAGTGCACAGTCTCAGATTGCTGCTCAGGCGAAAGCTGATGGTGCATCGTCATACACCATCACCAGTGCACGTACGCATAACGGTGTTTATATGACAGCAGAAATTAACAACAAGTAATGACCCCGGGACGGCTCTGTCTGTGAACAGAGGCTGTATGAACGGTATCAGGTGCACCGGCAGGAACGGGCATCATACATAACAGATAACCAGAGAAGGAATTTGATAATGAAAATATTAACCACTATAGCCACCGCCGCTGTTTTTTCCGCACTCTCTTTTGGCGCTTCAGCTGAGATGATCTCTGCTACCGGCAGCACCCTGGATAGTGCACAGGCTCACATTGCTGCTCAGGCGAAAGCTGATGGTGCATCGTCATACACCATCACCAGTGCCCGTACTGATAACGGCGTTTATATGACTGCGGAATTAAACAAATAAGTACTGTCGCAAAGCTCATGCAATCGTCGGAAAACTGCCATAGGCAGTTTTTCCGTTTTTAACGACAGAAAGCGGGCATTATCACTGGTACAGGCTGGCAGAATATTGCATATTCCCTCCACTTACTGAATGCAGTGGACCCGGGTGAATGCAGGAAATACAACTTACCTTCGACAAACGTCATCATCAGTTAACTAATGCTCAGGTATGGACGCCGGACAGCCAGTGGCTGGTCTTTGACTTACGTCCCCCGGAAGCCACTTTCAATAGCCAGACAGTTGAACGGGTGAATATTCACACGGGTATCACCGAGATTATTTACCGGGCAACTGAAGGCGCTTGTGTGGGTGTCATCACCTGCAGTCCTCAGCTCCCGGAACGATACGTCTGCATCCACGGCCCTGAAAACCCCGATGAGAAGTGGCAGTACGACCTCCATCACCGACGGGGCGTTATTATTCAACAAGGCCAGGCGGTGACTCTGGATGCCTGCGATATTACGCCGCCCTTTACCCCGGGGGCATTACGTGGCGGCAGTCATGTCCATATGTATGATGCAGATGGGGATTACCTGAGCTTTACCTATAACGATCATGTGATGCATGAACGCTCCCTGGCCGAAGATTTGCGAAATGTTGGCGTGGCAGTGCCTCTCCACCCGGTAAATATTGCTAAGCAACATCCGCGGGAATATAACGGAAGCCATTTTTGCGTTCTCATCAGCACTACGACTCCCGAACCTGTGCCCGGCAGCGATGAAATCAGCCGCGCCTATGAAGAGAGTTGGGTAGGTCTACGGGGCTACCGTAAACAAAATGGTGAGTGGCAGCGCCGGGCGCTGGTGTTTATTGGTGATACCGTCCCGACAGAAGGTGAAAAGGTTCCGGAAATCTTCATTGCGGATTTGCCGGAAACCGCCGCAGACTATGCGCTGCCCGGAGCTTATCCGCTGCAGGGAACCGCTGAGCGGATGCCCTCACCGCCGGCAGGCATTGTTCAGCGCAGACTGACGTTTTCCCGCGGCATTGCCCTGCAACCGAGGCACTGGTTACGTACATCCCCGGATGGTAGCAGGATCAGTTTTCTGATGGCAGATGATGAAGGGATCATTCAGTTATGGACTGTGTCACCGCAGGGTGGGGAACCGGTTCAAATAACGGCGCTTAAACACAGTATCACCTCCGTGGTTAACTGGCATCCGGCTGGCGATTACCTTGCGTTTATTTGTGACAATAGCGTTATAACCTGTGATGTACAGACCGGTAATTGCCGCCGGGTGACACCCCGTACCGATCACTCTCCTGACGGAGAGGCTGTCGTCTGGTCACCTGATGGCTTGAGTATCGCCTATTCACGTATCGTCGGTGGCTGGCGACAATTGTTTATTGTGACGGGGGAGTTGTTGCCAGTGTCGCCGTTTGCGGGGTAGTTGTTTTTGCCAGGTCGTCGTTCTGTTCGACTCTGTCACGTAATGAAAGCCCGCCACCATGATCACGGCGATAATAATCCCAGGGGAGCAACAGTGTATCCATGACGGCTGAAAAAGGATAATCCAGAGCCGCCAGGGTCTTCACCGGCCATCGGGTATGACTGTCGCTCAGGATCTCCGTATTGGCACGGGTCCCCGGATAATAGCCTTGTTCCGGACCGGTATGAGACATCACACTGGAACATCCTGTGGAAGAGAAAGCACACCAGACAATAACGCCGGCAGTCGGGATCCTGTTTTTCATTTTCATCATTATCGTTCCTTCCTTACCTTCTGTTTCATCTTTTTTCAGGTCGTCAGCGATTGGTAACCGAAAATATGACAGTCTGTTACTACAGTCATATGATAATCCCTCTTTCTGAGTGTATGTCAATTCGTCTGAATTCGCGCAAAAAATCTATTTTCTGCTTGAAAAAAGTGCAGTTCCCCGATCCTGTTTCATCGTACGACGGATATCGCCGGTACAGGGGACTGACCTGCCTGGCGTGCCCGGACGGGTTATCCCGGAAGAGACGTCAGGGCATGCCCAGGTGAAATTTGCGATCCTGCGGGATGATGTTTCGTTGCGGGTCGATGAATACAAAAATGCCGCGGGTGCGCGGCGTTTTTACATGAGGTAATCCGGTCAGCTACGCTGACGAAGTTTTTGTAACCTGCCTGCGAAGGTGGTGATCAGTAATCCTGCAATAATCACACTAATCCCGAGCATCTGGCAGGAACTGATGGTTTCATGCAGGAAAAAAGAGGCGCTGAGGATCCCGGCCACCGGTACCAGCAAAGCCATCGGTGCCACCCGTGACGTTTCATAACGGCCCAGTAACGCTCCCCAGAGTCCATAACCGACGATGGTCGAGAGCAGTGACAGGTAAACGACGGAGAATACGCCGGTAACTGAAAAATGCGTCAGGCTGTGATGAACGTTCCCGGCACCATCAAAGACGAGGCTGCACAGTATAAATGGCACAACAGGAATAAATGCACTCCAGACCACCAGTGACATTGCCGGTACCGGATGATCGCGCATGATGATTTTGCTGGTGATGTTACCGAGCCCCCAGCAGAGCGCGGCTGCCAGCGTTAATAACAGGCTGGTCAGTGACATCGCATCGCTGACACCCGGTGTCAGACTCTGTTCTGCCAGGAAGACCATCCCGATAATGGCCACCAGTAAGCCGGTAACATTATACCAGCGCAGTTTTTCACGCAGAAAAAAGGCACCGAACAGTAAGGTAAAGAAGACTTGTGCCTGCAGTATGAGTGAAGCCAGCCCGGCAGGCATACCCAGCTTGATGGCCAGAAATAATAAGGCAAATTGCCCGAAACTGATGGTCATGCCATACGCCAGTAGCCACCTAAAGGGCACTGCGGGCCGCCTGATAAACAAACAAGCGGGAAAAGCGACCAGCAGGAAGCGCAGTGCTGCCAGTAAAAAAGGGGGAATACCTTCCAGCCCCACTTTGATGACGACGAAGTTTACACCCCAGATGATCACAACACACAATGCCAGAAGCAGGTCTTTAAGGCGCATAGTTGACTCTTAAATAGTCAGTTAGTCGATAAGAATCAACGACAGATCTGTTCCAGTTCATCGGCCAGAATAATCATTGCACGTTCAATTTCTTTATTTTCAGGAACATAGTTCATCCGCATACACTGATTTCCATGAGGCCACTCTTCCTGTAACCCCGGGAAGAAGAAATGCCCGGGCACCATCAATACACCACGCGCTTTCAGACGGTGGTAAAGTTCTTCCGTGGTTACCGGAAGGTCACGGAACCATAGCCAAAGGAAAATCGCCCCTTCCGGTTTATGGATCAGGCAGCGGTCTTCCGGAAGATAGCGGCGAATAATCGCAATCGTTTCTGTCACTTTATGATGATAATAAGGCCTGATCACCTGTTCGGACAGGCGCAGGAGATCCTTACGACAGAGCATTTCGTTGGCGATAGCCGGCCCGATACTTCCGGGGGCCAGACTGATAATACCGTTCATATTTCCCAGCGCATTGATGGTGTCTTCGCCGGCAATAATAATACCGCAGCGTGCACCGGGCAGACCGAGCTTGGACAGACTCATACACAGAATAATGTTCGGATTCCACAGGGCGCTGGCTTCGGTGAATATGATCCCGGGGAAAGGTAAACCGTAGGCGTTATCGATCAGCAGCGGAATATCGTGCTGTCTGGCCAGCGTATCCAGGCTGGCTAATTCTTCGTCGGTAATCACATTCCCGGTCGGGTTCGTCGGCCGGGAAACACAAATCAGACCAATATCTTCCCCGATAGCCAGATTTTCCATATCAATATGGTATTTAAACTGTCCTTCGGGCAGCAGGGTCAGCGTAGGCCTGGCAGAAACAAACAGGTCTTCTTCAAGACCGGCATCCGCATATCCCAGGTATTCCGGTGTCAGAGGAAAGAGAACTTTACGTCTCTGACCGTCTTCTCGTTTGCCGGCAAACAGATTAAACAGGTAGAAAAAAGCGCTCTGGCTGCCATTGGTCAGGGCGATGTTTTTTGCTGTGATATCCCAGCCATGATGTTCTTTCAGTTCTGCTGCCAGGCTTTCCAGCAATACACTCTTACCCCTCGGACCATCGTAGTTGCATAAAGCTTCCGTCAGCTGGCCGCTTTGCTGCATATCAGCCAGCAAATCTTCAATATAGTGTTCCATTTCCGGGATTTTGGCAGGATTCCCGCCCCCCAGCATGACTGTACCGGGCGTACGTAACCCTGTCCCCATATCTTCCATTAAACGGGTGATGCCATTCTGACGGGTAAATTTGTGACCGAACTGAGAAAAATTCATCGCTGAAGTATAAAGTTAACCGAAGGTCTCTCCACCATAACGCCCGCTATCCGCAGGCGCAATGGTAATGTGTTGTACTCTTCCTGGCTTAACCCCTCACTTTTTAAGTGCGGAGGCATTAACGCAATTTTTATCCGTATGACCGGACAGGGCGGCAAGCAGGTTTTCCACGCCATCCTTTTTCATGGCATAACGTGTTTCATGGGTGGCTGAGCCCACATGCGGCAGCGTCACCACATTAGGCAGAGTCAGCAGCTCCGACCGGGCCGGGATAGGTTCCTGTTCAAATACATCCAGACCGGCACCGTAAATAGTTTTCTCTTTGAGTGCGCGCGTGAGGGCTTGTTCATCCACTACCGGGCCACGGCCAGCGTTGATCAGGATCGCGCTGGATTTCATTAACGCCAGTTGTCCGGCGCCAATCATATGCCGTGTCTGATCGGTGAGTGGCAGAATAATGCAGACAAAGTCACTCTTTTTCAGTAACTCATCAAGCTCGCAGCGGGTGGCCGCGAAGCGCTCTTCCGCATCCTTATGCGCCGAACGAGCGGTATAGAGTATTTCCATATCAAAGCCGAAACGGGCACGTTGTGCGACAGCTTTACCAATGCGGCCCATACCGACGATGCCGAGGGTTTTATGGTGTACATCGATACTGAACTCTTCCGGACCAATATTTTTGGTCCATTTTCCGGCTTTTACCCAACGGTCGAGTTCAGTAACGCGGCGCGCGCTGGCCAGTACCAGAGCCATAATCGTGTCTGCTACGGTGTCTGTCAGCACTGTCGGGGTGTGCATCAGCGCGATATTGCGTGCACTTAATGCATCAACATCAAACAGATCATAACCTACTGAAATAGTCGAACAGGCTTTCAGTGCGGGCATGCTGTCGAGCAGGGTTTGATCAACTTTTCCGCCGGAACCGAGTAGTCCGACCGCCTGACGAAATGCATCTGCGTGTTCTGCCACAGTTTCAGCATTCAGGCCGCTGATTTCAGTAACATCATACTGTTCGCTCAGGCGGGAGAGCAGGTCTGCGGGTAATGACTCATAAAGTATGACAGAGGGTTTCATTCCGGTTTATCTCCATGGTGAAGTTGTAGGGTATGACTGCATACTCCGGTTCCGGCATTCAGCCATGCCGGGCCGGTATCACACAACAGGTAATCTGTCTGACGGGACGAAATTCCAGTCAGACAAATAACCTTGAACAGGGTCAGACCTGACGAAACAGATCCACATACTGCCGGGTGACAGCTACCAGGTCTTCTCCGGTCAGCGGGAATTCAATACCCCGCGGGACGTTCCCGGGGAGTGCGGCCAGCAGCGTTTGCCAGTGTTCATCGTCCGGGGCCGGGGGGACAGCGCGGAAACCGTCTTTATCCTTCCTGACAGCTTTGAGATGGATATAGCTGACATAGGCTGAAAGTTCCCGGCAGGCCCGGAGTGGTGACTCTCCGGTCCAGTACCAGTTTCCGGTATCAAATGTCATTCCGGCTATCGCCGGAATCTGTCCGAAACGGGAAAAAAATTCAGCCATTACGGCAATTTTCCCGCCGTCTGTCTGATCATTCTCGACCGTGACGGGGACAGGGCTTGCCGCCAGTTGTTCAGCCAGCTTCTCCGCCGCGACATTGCTGACCGGGTAGCCGGACGAAAATTTCAGCAAGCGTGCATTCAGGGTGCCGGCCTCCGCAAAAAATGTCTGCAGATCCGGGTTAATTGTGCCGGAGGCAGTGAACAGAGGCTCAGGAACCGAGTAATAAGCCGTTAGTCCGTGCTGTTTTATCGCGGCCGACAATGCGGGTAATTGTGACAACTCCTGTGCTGAAAACAGTTCCCGGCGGATTTCAACACCGCTGGCACCTGCCCGTTCAATCACCGGTAGCAGTGCCTGTTGTCCACCCGCAGCCGCAACCTGTTGTCTGCCATAGGCTCCGGTTACTACGATGATCTCAGTACTCATCACTCCCTCCTGATATCGGGGTCGGGCAGTTTCAGCGCTTATCTGATTAGGATGGTACTGGTTCCATAACCGGCCGGTAAAGGGATAATTTTTTCATCTCCGTAACAAAAAATGATTATCCGGGCATCAGAGCAGCGGTATCACAAGGGATGACTGGAACCACGTACCACTAATTCACCGCTGAAAAACTGATCACTCGGTGTGGTATCGGTCTGTTTTATCATGCTGATAACACTCTGTAGTGCACTGTAGCCTATCTGATGGGTTGGCTGTCTTAGCGTCGTAATACCGGGACCCGCCAGTGCAGACCAGCTCATCTCATCAAACCCGGCCAGGCCGATATCTTTACCGCACTCCAGTCCTTCGTCACGCAGGGCTTTCACGACCTGAAGCGTCATGGAACCGTTCGCAGCAATGATGGCACAGTGTTGAGATGCATGTCTGCGGGTAAAATCTCGCAGACATTCGCGTAACTTATCCGTCTGATTCAGGCAAATTTCAGCGTTTTCGCCGGAAATGTCAGGATATTCCGCCACTGTCTGACGGAAGGCTTCCAGCCTCTCCCGGCGAGTATTGACACTGGCAACTGGCTCACTGAGGAACAGTAACGATTTAAAACCGTTGCCAGCCAGATGTCGGGTGACCTGCTGTGAAGCTTCATGATTTTTCAGACCAATGACATTACACCCGAAGTCATCAATTTTACGGTCTATCAATGTCATCGGCAGCCTGGATTGCAGCAACTGATTTAGCTCTTCCTCACGCATCCCTACTGCGTTGATAATCAGTCCTTCGACCTGATAGCTGCTCAGTAACTGAATATAATATTGCTCCAGTGCCACCTCATTATTGGTATTACACATTAACAATGTGAACCCGTAATCGCGGCATGCAGCTTCGATACCGCACATGACTTCCACTGAGTAAGCATTGGTAATATCAGCAATGATAAGCCCGATTAACCGTGTACGGCCGCGTTTCAGGCTGCGGGCCATCTGACTTGGCCGGTAATTCAGCTCTGAAATGGCCTGTTCTATCCGGGCTTTAAGGGCCGGTGATAACAGCTGTTGTTCGCCATTCAGGTAGCGGGAGACACTGGTTTTTCCGGTTCCCGCGGCTTTGGCGACATCGCTTATCGTGGCGCGTGGCGGCCTGCTAGTCATTACGTCTCCTGTTTATGCTGCCTCTCACAGGCATGAAGCGCTGATTATGCCTGTCTGTCGGTATATATTCGACCCTGCCGGTGGCTTATCCGTTATCTGAACCGGCGCCCTGTGGCTGTTTGTTACGGTTATCCGGGTGACAGAAGCAATCAGTCTGATGGTCAATAACCATGCCTGCTGCCTGCATAAAAGCATGGCAGGTAGTCGGGCCTGTAAATCTGAACCCTCTTCTTTTCAACTCCTTAGCGAGTTTTATTGATGCAGGAGTCAATGTTGGCGCATCCTCATTCCGGAGATAACGGGTGATGACAGGCTGGTGGTTAACAAAGCCCCATACAAAATCAGAAAAACACTCACCCTGTTGTTCCATGGCCAGCAAGGCATTGGCATTACTGACCAGCGCTTCTATTTTACCGCGGTGACGAATGATTGCCGGATTCTGTTGTAACAAATCGATATCGGCAGTGGTAAGGGCGGCCATGGCCGGGGCCGAGAACTGGCTAAAAAGCTGCCGATAGGCCTCCCGTTTCTTCAGTACCGTGATCCATGAAAGACCTGCCTGCTGGCCTTCGAGACAGAGCATTTCAAATAATATCTGCGGATCTTTTTGAGGGATCCCCCATTCATGATCATGATAGTTAATATAGAGCGGGTCGGCAGTGACCCAACGACAGCGTTGAATTTTCATAATAAGGATCCTGCGTTTCCTGACAGAGATGTCATCCTGACCGGCAGAAGTCACCGGGAGAAGAACAATGACATGATGTTTTTGCGATCCATGACGACAAACTTGGTACACTATAGGTATAGTCGCCCCGAGGCACCCGGGGGTTCGGGGCCGGATAATTCTACAGAGTCAGGTTTCATCATGCCGGTTAAACTTTTATCCTCAACGATCATCGGGTTGAATGAATTCAGCCAGGATCCGCTTTCTGCACTGCAAGGCGCCGAACGGGGAACGCTTGCGGTTTTCAATAATAATGCCCCGGTCATGTATGCACTCACGGCCGGGCGTCTGGCGGAGCTGTTGGCGGCTGAGGCTGCTTTAAAGCATCCCACAGATGTCGCACTGGATGACCAGTTCTTTGAGCCTTCAGCGGCGGCGATGCCGCCGGTATTTCGTGCACCGGCTGGAAAATTTCCTATGTATAACGGCTGGCAGCCCGATGCGGATTTTCTGCGTCAGGCGGCGGTCTGGGGTATCGCGCTGAACGAACCGGTCAGTGAGGAAGAGCTTGCTGCCTTTACTGCTTACTGGCAGGCCGAAGGCCGGGTTTTCCATCATATTCAGTGGCAGCAAAAGCTGGCGCGTTCCCTGCAGACCGGCAGAGTGAATAAATATGGTCAGACCCGCCGTGATTTGACGGAAGTGGCCGAACCTGATCGTCAGACGCCAAGTGGTTTCAGGGGTGAATAATGAAAACACCGGAAAATCTTTTTAGCCGATTACAACGTTTAATGCCTGAAGGGGTAAAACCCAAGTTCACCAGTGGTAAAGATTTACTGGCCTGGAACCAGGAGCAAGGTCGCCTGCGTTCAGAAGCCGTATTTCGTGAAAACCGGGCGATGAAAATGCAGCGTATCATGGGGCGTTCGGGGATCCGTGAATTGCATATGAACTGTTCCTTTGACAATTACCGTGTGGAAAGTGAAGGGCAGCGTAAAGCCCTGGCGATGGCACGTCAGTACGCCGCGGAATTTGAACACAGTATTGCCAGTTTTGTTTTTTCCGGCCGTCCCGGCACCGGGAAAAACCATCTGGCGGCAGCAATCGGTAATGATCTGATCCTGCGCGGCAAAAGTGTTCTTATTGTGACGGTCGCTGACCTGATGTCTAATATGAAAGGGACATTCAGCGGGGGCAGTACGCTGACGGAAGAACGCTTAATCCATGACCTGAGCAGTGTGGATCTGCTGGTGATTGATGAAATCGGTATGCAGACCGAATCCCGCTACGAAAAAGTCATCATTAACCAGATTGTTGACCGCCGCTCGTCATCCAAACGGCCGACAGGGATGCTATCTAACCTGAACCATGAAGGTATGAACGCGTTATTAGGCGACAGGGTGATGGACAGGATGCGACTGGGAAACAGTATGTGGGTACGTTTTGATTGGGACAGCTACCGTGACCGTGTTCGTGGTGATGAATATTAATTCCTCTCCCGCTTTCGCCTGCCCGCCGCGGCAGGCGTTGTAATTTCTCTTTCTTCTCAAAATTTCCGGTGTCATTATCAGAACAGCAATCCAGCAGGGGCTTTTCTGACAGAAGGATAACCGATGCCACATATTGAAATTAAATCATTTCCCCGTGAACTGACGCCGGAGCAGACAAAAGAATTCGCAGAGGCGATGACACAACTTATGCAACAGTATCTGGAATGCCGGGAAGGTGCTGTCAGTATTGCGCTGAAATATGTTCCCCGGGAGGAGTGGAAATCGTCGGTCTGGGAAACTCAAATTGCCCCCGAAATGGCAGAACTGATTAAAGCTCCGGACTACCAGCTCTGATATTGCCGGCAGGCTCCCGCCTTTCCGGATACCTTCGGTAATCCATAGGGTTAGCAAAAACCGGCAATAGCTTTGCCGGATATATTATTTTTCCTGCCCGTTTCTCTCTGCCATTATTCGCTTAAGTTTTCCTGCGGGTAATAGCATATTGAAAAGGGGAAAAAGATGCGGGTGATCACTCTGGCCGGGAGCCCCCGGTTCCCGTCACGTTCCACGTCCTTACTGACATACAGCCAGCATATTCTGGAATCACACGGTATTGAGGTCATCCCGTGGAATATTCAGCATTTCGAACCGGATGATCTGATTCAGGCCCGGTTTGATGCGCCGGCGATCTCTTTGTTTAAAGAAGATCTGGCCAGTGCCAGTGGTATTGTTATCGCAACGCCAGTGTATAAGGCGTCCTATTCCGGTGTTCTGAAGACCGTACTGGATTTGTTACCGGAACGAGCCCTGGAAAATAAAGTGGTACTCCCTCTGGCTACCGCAGGCAGCCAGGCGCATATGCTGGCAATTGATTACGCCCTGAAACCGGTACTGAGTACACTGAAAGCACGGGATGTCTTACAGGGTGTCTTCGCCGATGACAGCCAAATTACCCAGGTCGGGGCTCAGGCCCGGATAGATGACATGATCACCGGACGACTGAATAAGGAACTTGATACTTTCCTGCAGGCTATCCGTCGGCTGAAGGTTCCGTTACCGGCCGCACTGACCGGCTGATCATTCTGCCGGACGATGATAAAATACCGTCTGGCATTCTGTTATTTCCGTTTCCCGCCCGGGTGTCGCCTGAAGTGATGGCCAGTTTTTTCATTCGTTTGTGTAAAAATTGAGATTCAGAAACAGCGGACTGGCGTATTGAACAGAATCCGATAACAATATGCTGTACACTTTGCATCCGGGCACGTCCCGGATGATGCATTTTCGCTGTTGCTACGTTTTGGAAATCTGAGTATGTCTGACGCTTTCGAAAGAAAACCACTACCGCTGCCGGGTGGTCATAATAAAGTTTTACTGCACTCCTGCTGCGCGCCATGTTCAGGAGAAGTGATGGAAGCCATGCTGGCTTCGGGAATTGAGTACACTATCTTTTTCTATAATCCGAATATTCATCCGCTGAAAGAGTATGAACTGCGTAAAGAAGAGAATATTCGTTTTGCAGAGAAGTTCGGCGTACCGTTTGTCGATGCTGACTATGATCGCGACAACTGGTTTGAGCGTGCAAAAGGCATGGAATGGTCTCCGGAACGCGGAGAACGTTGCACCATGTGCTTTGATATGCGCTTTGAACGTACGGCGCTTTATGCCCATGAAAATGGCTTTCCGGTGATCACCTCGTCACTGGGGATTTCCCGCTGGAAAGACATGAAACAGATTAATGATTGTGGCGTTCGTGCTGCCGCGAATTACCCGGAAATGATGTACTGGGAATTCAACTGGCGTAAAGGCGGCGGTTCCGCGCGAATGATTGAGATAAGCAAGCGTGAGCGCTTTTACCAGCAGGAATACTGCGGCTGTATCTATTCGTTACGTGATACCAACCGTCACCGCGTCGCGACAGGCCGTGAACGTATTACGATTGGAGTGCAGTATTACGAACCCGAAAATAATAAATAATCACGGGTTATCCCTGCAAAAAAGGCGTCCTTTGGACGCCTTTTTACCTATGGAGCGTAGCCAGCCTCCCCGGATATGTGACGTTAGCGGGTCAGAATTTTTTTCTCGGCCAAATCCAGCGCAAAATAGCTCAGGATAATATCTGCACCGGCACGTTTGATGGCCCCGAGACTCTCCAGTACCACATTCTGTTCATCAATGGCGCCCGCCTGAGCCGCGAATTTGATCATCGCATATTCACCACTGACCTGGTAAGCCGCCAGAGGCAGGTCTGTGCGTTCACGGATATCCCGGATGATGTCCAGATAAGGGCCTGCCGGTTTTACCATTAATGCGTCAGCACCTTCCGCCTCATCCAGTAAGGACTCACGGATAGCTTCGCGACGGTTCATCGGGTTCATCTGATAGGTTTTACGGTCCCCTTTCAGCGCGGTACCGGCGGCTTCACGGAACGGGCCATAGAAGGAGGACGCAAATTTTGTCGAGTAAGACATAATGGCGGTGTCCGTAAACCCGGCCGCATCCAGTGCCTGCCGAATGGCTTTAACCTGCCCGTCCATTGCCGCGGAGGGGGCAATAAAATCAGCCCCGGCACGTGCGGCGGCCACGGCTTGCTTGCCAAGATTATAAAGCGTCTGATCATTATGAACCGCTCCGTCACAGATCACACCGCAGTGACCATGCGAAGTGTACTCACAAAAACAGGTATCTGACATCACGACCATTTCCGGCACCGTCTCTTTACAGATACGGGACATCCGTGAGACCAGCCCGTTTTCGGCCCAGCTATCGCTTCCGGTATCATCCAGATGGTGTGAGATACCGAAAGTCATCACTGAACGGATACCCGCGTTAGCGATGCGTTCAATTTCGTAAGCCAGTCGTTTTTCAGGGATACGTACCACACCAGGCATCGCGTTGATTGCCTGATAGTCATCCAGCCCTTCTTCAACGAAGATAGGCAGGACAAGATCATTCAGGCTCAGGGAAGTTTCTTTGAATAGTTCACGGACGGAGGCGTTTTTACGCAGTCTTCTTGGACGCTGTACAATAGAAAAGTCGGACATTTTTCACTCTGCACTGATTAGAAATGTTGATTCAGTGTACTCCTTTTATCACGGCGGGACGATGCTCTGTGTGCCAATTGCCTGGCAAACCTCCCCTCAGCACACTGCCGGGGGGAGGAAACATACATTATTCGTTAATATCCGGATGCTGCTGAACCAGATTTTTACGTTTGGCCTCCAGACGTGCGATTTCTTCGTCGATATCTTCGATTTTATGCTCGATATTATCGTGGTGTTCCTGAAGAATTTCCCGGGCTTCTTCCAGGTCCGAAGCTGCCGGGGTGGCACCGCTTAAGGGCTTGTTAGCCGTTTCTTTCATAAAGACCCCGGTGAATAATCCGATCACGGCAATCACCATCAGATAGTAAGCAGGCATCATCAGGTTATTACTCGCCTCGACCAGCCAGGCGGCGAGGGTGGGCGTCAGACCGGCAATTAATATAGAAATATTAAAAGCGCTTGCCAGAGCACTGTAACGGATTTGGGTCGGGAACATCGCCGGCAGGGTGGAGGCCATTACCCCGGTAAAGGCGTTGAGGATCACCGCCAGTATCAGTAAACCCGCAAAAATCAGGCCCAGAACATTACTGGTGATCAGCATAAATGCCGGGATGGCGCAGATGAACAGCGCAATACTGCCAATAATCACGAACGGACGACGTCCGAAACGGTCACTGAGCATACCCATCACGGGCTGGACAAACAGCATACCGATCATAATCGCAATAATAATCAGCACACCGTGGTCTTCGGAATAGTGCAGGTTATGTGACAGGTAGCTCGGCATGTAGGTCAGCAACATGTAATAGGTCACATTTGTTGATATTACCAGCCCTACGCAGGCCAGCAGACTTTTCCAGTGCCGTACCGCAATAGACTTAAAGGAAACCTTAGGTCCATCACGCAGGCCTTCACGGTCTCCTTCCTCCAGTTTTTCCACATGCTGGCGGAATGCCGGCGTCTCTTCCAGGGCATGGCGCAGATATAATCCGATAACCCCCAGCGGTAGCGCCAGAAAGAAAGGCAAACGCCAGCCCCATTCTGTGAATCGCTCGTCACCGATAATGGCAGAAATTAATACCACGACACCGGCCCCGAGGATAAATCCGATGATAGAACCGAAATCCAGCCAGCTCCCCATAAAGCCACGCTTACGATCAGGGGAGTATTCTGCAACAAAGATAGAGGCACCTGTGTATTCACCCCCGACAGAGAAGCCCTGCGCCATTTTTGCCAGCAGCAGCAGGATGGGGGCCCAGATCCCTATCGAGGCATAAGAGGGGATCAGACCGATACAGAAGGTACTGACAGACATGATAACAATGGTCACTGACAGAATTTTTTGCCTGCCAAACTTATCACCAAGCATGCCGAAAAATAATCCCCCTAACGGGCGGATAAGGAATGGTACGGAGAACGTGGCGAGGGCCGCAATCATCTGAATGCCGGGTGATGCGGAAGGGAAAAAGACTTTCCCTAAGGCATAGGCGACGAATCCGTAAACCCCGAAATCGAACCACTCCATAGCATTCCCCAGCGATGCAGCCGTAATTGCTTTACGTAGCCGGGTGTCATCAATAATGGTGACGTCATCAATCTCAATAGGTTTTATACGCTTCCTACGTAATTTCATATGCATACCTGTATTTTGTTCATAAATTGTCAGGAGGAACGTCCGGGTCTAAATGTAATAAAATGTTACACCAGACAATAAGCATAGATGCTAATCGGCGTTTCAGCACATCCTGACTGGACAATAAATTGACAGCTCTTTTATTGTCATGAAGGCGTAAGTATAACTTTAATTTATGGCTAAAGTCATAGGGGGCCTGAAAGCAGGTCATTGTGGCAGAGGGTGTTCCGGCATTTCGTAAACACGCTGTTTTTATATATTTAATTGATTATTTGGGTTTTATTTATTGGCAGGGGGCAGGCTGAAACGGGGGGATACCGCCCGGAGCGGAGAGGCAGAGCATGTTTATCACGCTTCATCATAAGAAAGCGTGATAAACACGGTAAGGGTTAGTTAAGGGTGATGGTCTTAACAATATCCTCAGCAATAGTTTGTGACTGTGCCTGATTATCGGCCGGTAATGAAATCTGCAGGGTCACCAGCTTACCATCCACTTTGGTCATAACGACGGTTGACCAGTTAGTTTGATTTTTCGCAGAAATCACGGTGTCGAGCTGTTGTGCCGGCTGACCGCTCAGAGTAATCGCTTTATCAGAAACAACCTGTAACTGTGGGTCGCGGTTGCGTTGCTGATCTTCAAGGCGCTGTGTCAGCACGTCCAGTCCGTCATTGGTCGCGGAGCCGACAATAACGATGACCGCCTGCTGACCATTACTGTTGGCATATACGTGCATATTGTTGGTTGTTGTCCCCAGTTTGCCTGTTTGATCAGACATACCTGACGGCAGGGTAAAGCTGAGTTTACCTCCGGGCAGAGTAATGGTTTGCGCTGCCTGCTGAGAAGCCGCTGCACTATGAGTGTCAGAGGTATTGTCTTTCTTCTGGTCACAGGCGGCCAGGCCGATGACCAGCAATCCGACACTGAGATATCTGATAAATTTACGCATCTGAATTCCTTTTAATAGTTCACATCAGTGATCACAACGAAAACAGAAAAGAAAATCAATCTGTTGTTTGTCACCAAATCTTAGCTGCTCTGACGGGCAGAGGCATTCAGCATTGGCTGAATCCTGCCGTCTGGTCTTGTATTTTTCCGGAAAGCTTTTTTAGCAAGGCATTCAGTAAGATACCATAAGCAGGAAGGAAAAAAACAAGGCAAATCAATATCTTGTAGCTATAGTCCGCCAGTGCTATTTCGACCCAGTGTTGTGCCATGAACAGATCGCTGCTGTGATAAAACGCGATGGAGAAAAACGCAAAGGTATCGCTGATATTGCCGAAAAACATGGCTGCCGCCGGGGCGAGCCACCAGCGAGACAGACGGCGCAGACGGTCGAACACATGAATATCCAGCAACTGACCCAGGACATAGGCCATAAAACTGGCCAGGGCTATCCGTGCAACGACGACATTCAGATGTTGTAGTGAATCCCACCCTTGCCAGCTTCCCTGATAAAACAGGCACGAGATCAGGTAGGAAATCAGCAAGGAGGGCAGCATTGCCAGAAAAATAATGCGTCTGGCCAGTGGTGCGCCGAAGATCCTTACCGTCAGATCGGTGGCAAGAAAGATAAACGGAAAGCTGAAAGCTCCCCAGGTGGTATGCAGTCCGAAGATATTAATAGGCAGCTGCACCAGATAATTACTGGAAGTGATAATAAGTAAATGAAAAACCGATAATACAATACGCGCACGCAGACGCTGGCGGGAGTTAAACGTAATCATTTCAGGCCTTTTTAGGTGGGGGTGAGGGAACCCATTAATACAAAGATGAGTGTACCGATGAACGGACGCTCATGGAATAGTGGCGGAGCCACAAGGCGGCGCATATTACCTGCTTAACCGGGTAATGCAAGGGGTCGGGGCTGCGGGAATTGTCTGTCCTCGTGACCGGAGGTAGAATAACCCTTCATGACATTAAACAGAGAACCCCATGAGTGAGCTTTTCAGTCAGGCCAACCATACCCTGGATACGCTGGGTTTACGCTGCCCCGAGCCGGTGATGATGGTACGCAAAACTATCCGTCATATGCAGGAAGGTGAAACCCTGCTCATCGTTGCTGACGATCCGGCGACCACACGCGACATCCCGGGATTCTGCCGGTTTATGGAACATACTTTACTGGCGCAGGATACCGCACAGTCACCGTTTCGCTATCTGCTCCGCAAGGGCGTGTCATCCTCTGCCTGAGGGTTCTCTTTGCTGGCCGGGAGTTAAAAGACCCACAGTGAGCGGACTATCATAAAATGTCCGATAATAAATAATGCCTCGCAGATAGCTCTGTCTCCGGCAAAACGGCGACGGAAAAGGCTTACCAGCCCGCAAATATGTGCCAGTAACAGTAAATCCGTTCCCGCCATCAGAGATAACGTTTCGTCGGTCTGATGGCTGAAGTATTGCAATGACGCAGCCCAGCACATCACCAGTGTCATTGTCAGCATGGTACATACCGGCCAGCGCAATTCTTCCAGCCGGCTCCGGATAATCCCTAATACGACGAGGCCGATAACCAGCAACGTCAGCGGTACCGGCCAGCAGACACCAAAAGAAATCCCGCGGGTCAGGTTAAGGGTATACAGCAAAGAAGAAAGGAACATCGCGCCGAAGGCATATAACAGTTGCCGGCGGGAAAGCATCGCCAGCAGGCTCCCGGCCATCGCTGCCATCAACCCTGCGGGAATAAAATAATCGACAACTGAACGGGTCGGTGCCTGCCAGGCCCAGGCCAGCATCAGTAAGAATGTCACAGGCTTAAATAACCAGCGTTGCCAGCGGGGCCCCCGGTAGGATGCATCTATATAGAGCCAGCCGGAAAACAGCACTGCAAGAAATGACCAAAGCATATTTTCTTCCTTAATCTTCTTTAAATCTGGCCAGGAGCGAGGAATACTGTGATGACTACGGCCCCGTTTCGCCACTGACATTGCTCAACGATTATTACTGTGATCGGCAAAAAATGCAGGCAAATGATGCGGATTTTTCAGAAAACGATTTTGTGAGGATCACCGGATGACCAGACCGCCGCTGATTTTTATTATTGTCATTGTCGCCATTGTGCTACTGGCCGGCCATCAGTTCTTCAAACAACGGGATGACACCGCTAACAATGATGCTTCCCCGATCGTCACTCAGCAGGCGGTGATCGTCAGTAAGCGCGAATATCCCTATCCGGACCGTCATTCCCGGCAACGTGAGGTGATCGCCGGAGAAACTCTTCGTTATGAGATTACCTTCCGTCGCGAACCGGTCGGCGAAACGTTTACCGTGCCGGTGAGCGAAGGGCAATATAACGACTGCATTCCCGGCACAACCGGCGCTTTACGTATGCAGGGAACGCGCTTTATCAGCTTTACGCCGGGGACGCATTAACCCCCGACGGGCCCCGGGTGAACTTACTTGCCGGGGTAGTTTTTCTTCTGCCAGGAAAGCAGTTCGAAGACCCCGAAAAAGAAGATCTTTAACTGGGTATATCCGCTGAGGGCCGGGGCATCTTTAGACTGCGTGGCTCGCAGCAGTACCAGTTGCAGGCCATGCATGACCACCATAAAAAATAATGCCACATCAATAAAATATTTCAGCGGCTTAGGTGCCGGATGAACAATATTCATCAGCAAAAAAAGCCACACGAAAACCATCAGGATACGTCCGCCAATAACCCACATATTTATTCTCCTTGCCTGTCTGAGACGCTACGGTGATACAGCCGGTAAGCTACCTGACCGGCGACTTTTTCACGATAAAGTCGCCAGCTGGCAGGCACCTCAGGGGGCGCATGTTCGGTCTCACATTCGATATAAATCAGGGCCTCTCCGGACAGCCAGCCTTTGTTTTCCAGCAGCGTGAGCGTTTCACTTAGTAACCCCTTACGGAAAGGCGGGTCCACAAAGACGATATCGTAAGGTTCTCCGGGGGTGTTCAGCCACTGTAATGTATTGCCCTGAACCACATGACCTTGTGTCGTTTTAAGGGTCTGCAGATTTGCGGAAAGCTGCCGGGCGACAGCAGGATCCAGTTCCAGCAATGTGACGTGGCCAGCATAGCGGGAAAGGGCTTCAATACCCAGAGCACCACTACCTGCAAAACAATCCAGACAACGAGCCTGTGCCATCTCCGGGGCCAGCCAGTTAAATAGCGTTTCCCGCACCCGATCGGTCGTCGGGCGAAGCCCGGCACTCACCGGTACAGGCAGTTTTCTGCCGCGCCATTGCCCGCCAATAATGCGTACTTGTCCGGCGCCTGCCGGCCCCCGGGAATGTTTATTCATATTCATCATAACTCTTCATAATTTGTTGCCTAGTTTAGCGGGCACTGACGTGATAAGAAACGGTAAAAAAGGGTGCTGTAATGCAATGCCTGGAAAATGGTAGACTATCTGACCATGCATTCGCGATACCTGGCGGCCGTATAAGACCGGCAGGTATCTGATAAATTAAACAGAAGTCCCGAATATCTCTGTACGGAAGGGATTATCTTCCTGGTTCGGGCCGAAAGGAGCGTTGCTGCATAATGGCAAAAGAAAAAAAACGGGGCTTTTTCTCCTGGCTGGGCTTTGGCCGTGATGAAGAGAAAAATGCAGAGCCTGAAGAACAACAAAAGGAAACAGCGGACGTTACCGCTGAACCAGGCGTCCCCGCAGAACCTGAACATGTAGCGGATCTCCCGACAAAGGAAGAGACTGCCGGGGAAGATGAAAGCGTACTGAAGACGGCAGCCGGGTCAGAAACGCCTGTGGAGGAGACATCCGGACTCACTGAGACCGATGGCGAGCACCGGGTGCACGACGCGGCGCCAGTGCCTGATGTGGCTGAGACGGTTCACAAGACCGAACCTGAAAAAGCAGAGGTGCCGGAAAGCAAACCGCTGGTCTCTGACGCCGATAAAGCGGCACTGTCTGAGCCGGTAGAACCGGAGTTACCGGGGACTATTATTGAACAACCGCAGTCGGTAGCCCCGGTCACTCAGAGTATTACCGCGCCGGCGATTGAACGCGTGGAAGCTGAACAGCCAACCCCGGAGCCAGCCCCGGAAATTCCTCCTGCGACTGAAACTGAAGCAGAGCAACTGGCGGAACAGCCGGAACTGATCGAAGACGTGCCGGAAACCCCGGCGGAAACGCCTAAGATTAGTCCGGAAGAGAGCGAAGAAACGGTTGCAGAAACGGGGATTATTACCGAGCAGGAACGACCTGTCCGCGAAGGATTCTTCGCCCGTTTAAAACGCAGTCTGGTCAAAACACGACAGAACCTCGGTACCGGTTTTATCGGGTTATTTCGCGGAAAAAAAATCGACGATGAACTGTTCGAAGAGCTTGAAGAACAACTACTTATCGCAGATGTTGGCGTCGATACCACCCGTAAAATCATCAGTAACCTCACTGCTCAGGCAAGCCGCAAACAGCTGCGTGATGCTGAAGCGCTGTATGGCATTCTGAAGCAGGAAATGTCTGCTATTCTGGATAAGGTTGAGCAACCGCTGGATATTGAAGGAAAAACACCGTTTGTTATCCTGATGGTCGGTGTTAATGGTGTGGGTAAAACAACCACTATCGGTAAGCTGGCGCGTCAGTATCAGTCGGAAGGAAAATCGGTAATGCTGGCCGCCGGGGATACTTTCCGTGCAGCCGCGGTAGAGCAACTGGAAGTCTGGGGACAGCGCAATAATATCCCGGTCGTTTCCCAGCATACCGGTGCGGATTCAGCCTCGGTGATTTTTGATGCGATTCAGGCCGCTAAATCCCGTGGAGTTGATGTGTTGATTGCGGACACCGCAGGCCGGTTGCAGAATAAATCGCACCTGATGGAAGAGCTGAAAAAAATCACCCGCGTGATGGGTAAACTGGATGACAGTGCGCCGCATGAAGTGATGCTGACCATTGATGCCAGCACAGGGCAGAATGCCGTCAGCCAGACAAAGTTGTTCCATGAAGCGGTTGGTCTGACCGGTATTACACTGACTAAGCTGGACGGTACGGCGAAAGGGGGAGTGATTTTCTCTGTGGCAGACCAGTTCGGTATTCCTATCCGATACATCGGTGTCGGAGAAAGCATCGATGATTTACGGCCATTTAAGGCCGGCGATTTTATAGAGGCATTGTTTGCCCGAGAGGACTAATTTGGATGATTCGCTTTGAAGAGGTCAGTAAAGCATATCTGGGAGGACGCCAGGCGCTTCAGGGCGTAGATTTTCATCTGCGTCAGGGAGAAATGGCGTTTCTGACCGGTCATTCCGGGGCAGGTAAGAGTACCTTACTCAAACTTATCTGCGGGATCGAACGCCCCAGTGCCGGACAAATCTGGTTTAGCGGACATAATATTACGCGTTTACGCAATAGCGAGGTGCCGTTCCTGCGCCGTCAGATTGGTATGATCTTCCAGGATCACCATCTGCTGATGGACAGAACCGTGTATGACAACATTGCTATCCCGTTAATTATCTCCGGCGCCAGCGGTGAAGATATTCGCCGCAGGGTTTCCGCTGCCCTGGATAAAGTGGGCCTGCTCGATAAAGCGAAGAGTTTCCCGATTCAGCTCTCCGGCGGTGAACAACAACGTGTCGGTATTGCCAGAGCCGTTGTTAATAAACCAGCATTATTGCTGGCCGATGAACCGACCGGTAACCTCGATCACGCATTATCAGAAGATATACTGCGTTTATTTGAAGAATTTAATCGCGTTGGTGTCACTGTCCTGATGGCAACTCATGATATGTCTCTTATTTCCCGTAGGAATTATCGTGTTATGACCCTCAGTCAGGGACGATTACATGGGGGAGTGGCATGAAGTTTGGCAAGGGTAATCAGGTAAACCGCCGGGTTAAAAAGGCACCGGCCGCGGCCGCCAGGCCCCGGACGAAGCCAAAACCAAAGCGGGTTTCGAAAGAGAAAGCACTGCGCGGTGGCTGGCAGGAGCAATGGCACTATGCCTGGCGCGGGATGTTGTCTGATATGTTACGTCAGCCACTGGCTACACTACTGACGGTCACGGTCATCGCTATCTCACTGACGCTGCCAAGTGTGTGTTATATCGTCTGGAAGAACGTCGACCAGGCGGCGAACGAATGGTATCCGGCGCCTCAGCTGACGGTCTATTTGTCGAAGACACTCGATGATGATGCTGCGCAAAATGTGATTAATCAGCTGAAACAGACCGAGGGTGTGGAACATGTCGATTATCTGAGTCGCGAAGAAGCCTTGAACGAGTTCCGCAACTGGTCCGGTTTCGGTGGCGCGATGGATATGCTTGAGCAGAACCCATTACCTGCGGTGGCGATTATTACACCGAAACTTAACTTCCAGAACTCAGACACCATGAATACATTGCGTGATCGGGTGGCGAAGGTCAGTGGTATTGACCAGGTACGTATGGATGACAGTTGGTTTGCCCGCTTGTCTGCCTTAACGGGGCTGGTCGGCCAGGTGGCTCTGATGATTGGGTTGCTGATGGTGGTGGCGGTGTTCCTCGTTATCGGCAACAGCGTAAGGCTCAGTATCTTTGCCCGCAGAGATACCATCAATGTACAGAAACTTCTTGGTGCAACGGATGGGTTTATCTTACGGCCATTTGTCTATGGCGGTGCCATGCTGGGCTTATCAGGGGCTTTTGTTTCGCTGATCCTCTCCGAGTTTTTGGTGTTTCGCCTTGAGTCGGTTGTGTCACATGTGGCAAGTGTCTTCAGTACCTCCTTTGATTTAAAAGGATTTTCGTTCGACGAAGCCCTGCTGCTGCTGCTGGTCTCTGCCATTGTTGGCTGGATTGCCGCCTGGCTTGCGACTGCACAACATTTACGCCGTTTTACACCCCAGTAATCCGGAGTAATGTTTTTTTGCTATAATTATCCTCTGTTGCCATGTGTCGGGGAGCAGAGGATAATTTCCCCGCAGTACCTCCGGTATCTCCGTCGGAATTATTCACAACAAAGAATGAACCTGTGGATAACTTTAGTGTCTTACTGATTAATAGCACGCATTGCTTTCGATCTTTGGGCACGGCTGACATAATGTAGGTGCCGGTTGTGGTAAGGATCAGGCAATATTTTTTAATAATTCTGAGAGGGTTTGAATGACCAAAGAAATGCATGCTTTAGCTATTGCTCCTCTGGGTAATCTGGATGCATATATCCGGGCCGCTAATGGCTGCCCGATGCTGACAGCCGACGAGGAAAAAGCGCTGGCTGAACGGCTGCATTACCAGGGCGATCTGGATGCAGCTAAAAAGCTGATCCTGTCACATCTGCGCTTTGTGGTTCATATTGCTCGTAATTATGCAGGTTATGGCCTGCCCCAGGCGGATCTTATTCAGGAAGGTAATATCGGCCTGATGAAAGCGGTACGTCGTTTTAATCCGGAAGTGGGTGTGCGCCTGGTCTCCTTTGCTGTCCACTGGATCAAAGCAGAAATCCACGAATATGTACTGCGTAACTGGCGCATCGTGAAAGTGGCCACGACGAAAGCTCAGCGTAAGCTGTTCTTTAACCTGCGTAAAACTAAACAACGCCTCGGCTGGTTTAATCAGGATGAAGTCGAAATGGTTGCCCGCGAACTGGGCGTCAGCAGCAAAGATGTGCGTGAAATGGAATCACGGATGGCTGCTCAGGATATGACATTTGACCCGACGCCGGAAGATGAAAGCAGCGAAGGGAAATCGATGGCTCCTATGCTGTACCTGCAGGATAAAGCGTCTGACTTCGCTGATGGTATCGAAGAAGATAACTGGGAAGCCCATGCGGCGGATAAGTTAAGTGATGCTATGCAGGGGCTGGATGAACGCAGTCAGAACATTATCCGTGCCCGCTGGCTGGATGAAGACAGTAAAACAACGCTGCAGGAACTGGCCGATCAGTACGGTGTTTCTGCAGAACGTGTTCGCCAGCTGGAAAAAAATGCCATGAAAAAACTCCGGGTGGCTATCGAAGCCTGATCCGGATATTTTTCAGAAGGGTGGCCTTGGTAGCCGCCCTTTTTTATGGGCTGAAAGCCGCGCCAGCGCCATTTATCATGCCTGATGTTTAACTTCTTCCCCGGCCAACCGGTCACCCTGTCATTCTTTGGTCATATAACTGACATCTTCAATTAATTTTTCTGTCATTTTTCCGTGTCATTTTAGCTCGCGAATCTCTTAGCGGACAGTTAATGCCACAGGATAAAACTATGTCAGCAATAAAAATACGTCACTATGCAGCAGGGTTGTTACTGGCCTCCGGCCTGAGTAGTAATGCGTTTGCAGTTACTGAAATACCTTTCTGGCACTCCATGGATGGTGCGTTGGGGACAGAAGTTAACTCTCTGGCTCAGCGTTTTAACCAGCAACATCCTGACTATAAAATTGTCCCTGTCTATAAAGGGAATTATGAACAAAGTCTTGCTGCGGGCATCGCTGCTGTTCGTGGCGGAAATGCGCCGGCAATATTACAGGTCTATGAAGTCGGCACAGCAACCATGATGGCATCCCACGCCATTAAACCTGTTTATCAGGTATTCAAAGATGCCGGTATCCCGTTTGATGAAAAACAGTTTGTTCCGACCATTGCCAGTTATTATTCCGATGCGAAAACCGGACAGCTCCTCTCTGAGCCTTTCAACAGTTCGACCCCGGTGCTTTATTACAACAAAGATGCCTTCAAAAAAGCAGGGCTGGATCCTGAAAAGCCGCCGGTGACCTGGCAGGAACTGGCAACAGATGCGGCTGCATTACGTAAGTCCGGAATGAATTGTGGCTATGCGAGTGGCTGGCAGGGTTGGATCCAGCTCGAAGAGTTCAGCGCCTGGCACGGTCTGCCTTTCGCGACAGAGAATAATGGTTTTGATGGCACTGACGCGAAACTGGTGTTTAACGGGCCGGAACAGATCCGTCATATCGAAATGCTGGAACAGATGAATAAAGCCGGGACGTTCACCTATTACGGTCGTAAGGATGAATCTACCGCGAAATTCTATAGTGGTGAATGCGGTATGACGACCGCTTCGTCTGCCTCTCTGGCCGATATTCGCCAGTATGCCAAATTTAACTTTGGTGTCGGCATGCTGCCTTACGATGCAACGGACAAAAAAGCACCGCAGAATGCCATGATCGGCGGAGCCAGCCTGTGGGTGATGCGCGGTCAGAACGCTCAGACGTATAAAGGCGTGGCCGAATTTATGAAGTTCCTGGCCGGGCCTGCGATTGCGGCTGAGTGGCATCAGAAAACCGGCTATCTGCCTGCCACAGTGGCGGCTTATGACCTGACCCGCCAGCAGGGATTCTATAAAAAGCACCCCGGCGAAGATATTGCGATGAAACAGATGCTGAACAAGCCGCCACTGCCATTCACCAAAGGTTTACGCCTTGGCAATATGCCGCAAATCCGTACGGTTATTGATGAAGAACTGGAAAGCGTCTGGACGGGTAAAGAAACCCCGAAAGTCGCGCTGGATAACGCGGTTCAACGTGGAAATCTGTTGCTGGAACGTTTCCAACAGCAGGTTCAGTAACCCCGGCATCCGCAATACCCTCTCAGGCCTTACCGTCAGGCAGGTCCGGGAGGGTAGCTTTTATCGTATTACCGCCTGAGGTCTTCGAACAATGTCATCTTCCCGCCCCGTATTTCATCAGCGTGTTTTGCCTTACCTGCTGCTGTTGCCACAGCTGGCGGTCACGCTTATTTTTTTCATCTGGCCGGCCAGTGAAGCGCTATGGTATTCACTCGAGAATCTGGACCCGTTCGGATTCTCTTCCCGCTTTGTCGGACTTGAAAACTTTTATGAACTGTTCCGGGACCCGTATTACCTGGACTCATTCCGTACGACAATAATTTTCAGTGGCCTGGTGACCGGGATAGGCCTGGTAATTTCACTGCTATTTGCGGCACTGGTGGATCATGTTCTGCGCCTGAAGAAGTTTTATCAGACATTACTGTTGCTGCCCTATGCCGTATCCCCGGCGATAGCCGCCGTACTCTGGATGTTCCTGTTTAACCCGGGGATGGGGGTGTTAAGCCATGCGCTGCAATTAATGGGCTATAACTGGAATCATGCACAAAATAGTGGTCAGGCCATGGTCCTGGTTGTCCTGGCATCCGTCTGGCAGCAGTTAAGTTATAACTTCCTGTTTTTCTTCGCAGCATTACAGGCAATCCCCCGTTCTCTGGTCGAAGCCGCCGCACTGGACGGTGCCGGGCCCGTGCGCCGGTTTATCCATCTTTCTTTGCCATTGATCACCCCGGTGAGTTTCTTCCTGCTGGTCGTCAATCTGGTGTATGCCTTCTTTGATACCTTCCCTGTCATTGATGCGGCGACCCAGGGCGGTCCGGTACAGTCCACGACGACCCTGATTTATAAAATTTATCGTGAAGGGTTCACGGGGCTGGACCTGAGTGCCTCGGCAGCTCAGTCAGTGGTGTTAATGGTGATTGTCATTCTGCTGACGGTCGTTCAGTTCCGGTATATCGAACGTAAGGTGCGCTACCAATGATAGAAAATCGTCGTGGCCTGGATATCTTCAGTCACATCATGCTATGGCTGGGTATCCTGACCATTTTGTTCCCTATTTATGTCGCGGTGGTTGCGGCGAGCATGGATAACCATGAAGTGTTCCAATCCCCGATATCGTTGTTGCCCGGGAGCCATCTCTGGCAAAACATTCATACTATCTGGACGCAAGGTGTCAGCCCCGGGAGCCCGCCTATCGGACATATGTTACTGAACAGTACGATTATGGCATTAGGTATCACGGTAGGTAAGATTTCCATTTCAATCATCTCTGCATTTGCGCTGGTCTGGTTTCGTTTTCCGCTGCGTCAGTTCTTTTTCTGGATGATCTTCATCACGCTGATGTTACCTGTCGAAGTCCGTATCTTTCCGACCGTGGAAGTAGTGTCACAGTTGCATATGCTCAACAGTTATAACGGATTGATATTGCCGATGATGGCATCGGCCACGGCCACCTTTTTGTTCCGGCAGTTCTTCCTGTCGTTACCGAATGAGCTGATTGAAGCTGCCCGTATTGATGGTGCCAGCCCGATGCGGTTCTTCTTTGACATTGTATTGCCGTTATCTAAAACCAATCTGGCAGCCCTGTTTGTGATCACCTTTATCTATGGCTGGAACCAGTATCTCTGGCCCCTGCTCATCACCAGTGATTCACGGATGAGCACCGCAGTGGCGGGCATACGTGGAATGATATCGCTGGGGGATGGCGTGACACAGTGGAACCTGGTAATGGCAGCGATGCTTCTTACCCTGATCCCACCGTTACTCGTCGTGATTATTATGCAGCGTGCCTTTGTGAAAGGCCTGGTAGAAAGTGAGAAATAAGTTATGGCAAGTGTACATTTTCAGGCAGTAACAAAATCGTATGATGGTAAAAACCGGATTATCCAGCCGCTGAATATTACGATTGAAGAAGGCGAATTTATGGTGATGGTCGGTCCTTCCGGTTGCGGAAAGTCGACCTTACTGAGAATGGTGGCAGGTCTGGAGACGGTGAGCTCCGGTGATATTTATATTGATAATCAGTGTGTCACCACGCTTGAACCGAAAGATCGCGGTATTGCGATGGTGTTCCAGAATTATGCGTTATACCCGCATATGACGGTTGAGCAGAATATGGGGTACGGACTCCGCATCCGGGGGATGGGTAAAGAGCAGATCCGCCAGAAGGTCCTGCAAGCGGCTCGCAGCCTGGAACTGGATGCCTTACTGACCCGTCATCCGCGTGAATTATCGGGAGGACAACGTCAGCGCGTTGCGATGGGACGGGCCATTGTACGGGAGCCATCGGTGTTCCTGTTTGATGAACCCCTCTCTAACCTGGATGCACGATTGCGGGTGCAGATGCGTCTGGAGCTGCAGCAACTTCATCAGCGGCTCAAAACCACCAGTCTCTATGTGACCCACGACCAGGTCGAAGCTATGACGCTGGCTCAGCGCGTTATGGTGATGAATAAAGGCATTGTTGAGCAGGTCGGAACACCGGTGGAAGTGTATGAGAAACCGGCAACCACTTTTGTTGCGGCATTTATCGGCTCGCCGGCCATGAATCTGTTGCCGGGGAAAGTCAGTGCTGATGGACGGGATATTATCCTTGACCCGCAGTGTCACCTTCCTCTAAGTCAGCAGCAACCCGGCCTGGCCAACCGGCAGATAACGTTAGGGGTCCGCCCGGAACATATTAAGGTTTGTTCCCGGGAAGCAGGTGGAGTACCGATGCAGGTTGATACACTGGAAATCCTCGGCGCAGATAACTTAGTCCATGGTAAAATCGGGGAACATCGTCTGGTGGTCCGTTTGCCTCATGAGCAACGTCCGCAGCCCGGGTCATTACTGTGGCTGGAGTTTCCGCTGACCGCACGACATTATTTTGACACCACTACAGGACAACGCCTGGTATGAAAACTCAGCCCTGGCCTTACCCGCACATTGTGGCTCATCGCGGCGGCGGAAAACTGGCACCGGAAAATACCCTGGCGGCTATCGACGTCGGGCACCATTACGGGCACACCATGATCGAGTTTGATGCAAAGCTCTCAAAAGATCATCAGATCTTTTTGTTGCACGATGACACCCTGGAACGAACAACCAATGGCCAGGGCATTGCCGGACAACAGAACTGGCAAGCCTTATCGACACTGGATGCCGGTCGCTGGTTCAGCGATACCTTCATCAATGAACCCCCGGCGCTGCTGACACAGGTGGCTGAACGTTGCCGGCAGTACGGGATGAAAGCCAATATTGAAATTAAGCCCACCACCGGGCAGGACGAACTGACCGGTCGTGAAGTTGCCCTGGCAGCCAGAACGTTATGGCTGGGGCAGGTTGCTCCCTTGCTGTCGTCATTTTCACCTCAGGCGCTGGCGGCCGCCCGTGATGCGGTGCCGGAACTGCCCCGTGGCCTGTTACTGGATGAATGGCAGGATGACTGGCAGGCTCTGACGGATGAGCTCGGCTGCGTTGCCCTCCATCTTAATCACCGGTTGCTGGATGCAGCGCGCACCCGGCAGATCAAAGCCGCCGGATTACGTATTCTGGTGTATACAGTAAATGACCCGCAGCGAGCCCGGGAGCTTCTGGAGTGGGGTGTCGATATGATCTGTACCGACTGTATTGATGTTATTGGTCCCGGTTTCACTGCATAAGACGCCAGCGGGCGGGCATCTGCAGCACTCAGGGTTGGGTACTGCTGAGTCGTTGTCTCGCCTGCTCCTGCTGCCGGGTGATCGTTTGCTGGATCTTTTGTGATTGTTGTTGCTGTTCGTTATGCAGCTTCATCTGCTCCGTTTGTTGCTGCATTTCCATCTGGTCCTGCATCCGTTTTTGTGACGGATTATATACCGCCCCGGGTTGTGTCGGGTTTAACGGGTTACTACTGACGTCAGCGAAGCAAAGCAGCGGCAGAGCCAGGACCAGGGCCGTGATTACTGGCAGCGGTTTGAGCATGATGTTCTCCCTTCAGATATCACATCAGTAAAGTATAGGTCTGCCTCCGCTATCGGGCAACGAACCGGAAGGGCGGGAGTGTGACGTCGGTGGTTTTCAGCATAGTCTGATGAGGCATAAAGATAAAAAAGCAGAGATCCTGCTTTACAAATAGTAATGATAATGATTATTATTACCACATCTTCACCGGTCATCCTTTGCGGACATCCGGTGGAGAGACGACATTGCTCACATTGCTTCCGGTATTAATTTGCCAGCCTTCGGGGCTGGCTTTTTTTTACCGCGACCCGGGCCCCCGCCGTGGAATATCATTCATTTTTTTTGAACAGAGGCGTGAACTTTTTCAGCTATTTTTTCTGCGTGATCAGCGTCAGACTGTAACAAATTAAGGAGTCTGAGATGATTTATTTACGCAAAGCAGAAGATCGTGGTCACGCACAGCATGGCTGGCTGAAGAGCTGGCATACCTTTTCTTTCGCCAACTATTATGACCCTGACTTTATGGGTTTTTCGGCCTTACGGGTTATTAACGAAGATATTATCGCCCCGGGTCAGGGGTTCGGGACACATCCCCATAAGGATATGGAAATCCTGACTTATGTGCTGTCCGGTACGGTAGAGCACCAGGACAGCATGGGGAACAAAGAACAGATCCCGGCAGGAGAATTCCAGATCATGAGCGCAGGCACCGGTGTCCGCCATTCGGAATATAATCCGAGCGCGACGGAGCCGTTGCATCTGTATCAGATCTGGATTATTCCTCAGCGGGCCGGTGTTGAGCCCCGTTATGAGCAGAAACGCTTTGACGACCCCCGGGGCCGGCAATGGGTTTTAACTCCTGATGGCCGGGAAGACTCATTAAAAGTCTGGCAGGATATGACACTGTCCCGGCAGGTCGTGCCGGCCGGCGAGACACAGCATATTTCGCTGGATAGCGGGCGGAATTACTGGGTTCAGGTGGTGAAAGGTAAGCTTGCCATCAATGACCAGTTGATGAAAGCCAGTGATGCACTTGCGCTGACAGAAGAGTCTTCTCTGACACTGCAGGCGGAAGAGGACGCTGAAGTCCTTATCTTCGATTTACCGCCGGTCTGATCAATCACGATAAAAAGTTATGCCCTGTGAGCTGGATCGCTCACAGGGCATTTTTGTACCGGTGTTTAATGGTAAACTCAGGCGACTCCAGACGGGAATGAGTTCCTATGACCATGAAGAAAAAAAGACCGGTACTTCAGGATGTTGCAGACAAACTGGGTGTCACTAAAATGACGGTCAGCCGTTTTCTGCGTAATCCGGAACAAGTCTCCGACGCATTAGGCCAGCGCATTGCTGTTGTGCTGGATGAGTTAGGGTATATCCCTAACCGGGTCCCGGAGATGCTGTCGAATGCGACCAGCAAGGCCATTGGTGTATTACTTCCTTCACTGACCAATCATGTATTTGCGGATGTCCTGAAGGGCATAGAAACCGTCAACGATGCCGCCGGTTATCAGACATTGGTGGCTCATTTCGGCTATCAGGCCGAAAAAGAAGAGCGACAGTTGCGCTCCCTGCTGGGCTGGAATGTCGATGGGGTGATCCTGACAGAGAGAACCCATACACCAGCCACTTTACGAATGCTGGAAACGGCGGGGATTCCGGTGGTAGAAATTATGGACTCTGTCTCGCCCTGTCTGGATATGGCGGTGGGTTTTGATAACACTGAAGCCGCACGGCAAATGGCAGAGACACTTATCCGCCGCGGATACCGCTCAACGGTTTATCTGGGGGCTCGCCTCGATGAACGAACCCTCCGGAAACAGCAGGGATATCAGCGGGCGATGGAAGAGGCCGGGCTTGAACCCCTTTCAGTCATGAGTGCAACTGCCTCCTCGTTTACCACCGGGGCGATATTACTGAAAGAAGCGTTACGGCGATTTCCGCAGATGGACAGCCTGTGCTGTACCAATGATGATCTGGCGGTCGGGGCGATGTTTGAATGCCAGCGTCTGGGGCTGCGTGTACCGGAACAGATTGCGATTAGCGGTTTTCATGGACATGACATTACCCGTGTTGTCTCCCCCGCACTGGCAACAGTAGTCACTCCACGTAAGCAGATCGGTGAAGAAGCTGCAGCCATGTTATTGCAGCGACTCAGAGGAGAAGAGGTCACAGAGCCTGTCCGTGATCTTGGTTTTAAGATTGATACCGGGAGCAGTATTTAACCTGTTTTTATGATTCAGTTCACAGTTTGATATTTTTCACACTTAATGTGTTGCCAGAAAATGAACGACTCATGACAATGTTTTGATTAATTGTTATCGGTAACATTTGTCGGAGCGAACAATGTCTACACCCTCTTCAAAACATTATGTCTTTATTCTGATGGGCGTCTCAGGTAGCGGGAAATCAGTTGTTGCCAACAGGGTTGCACAGCAGTTGCAGACAGCCTTCCTGGATGGTGATTTCCTGCATCCCCGTGCAAATATTCTGAAAATGGCTGACGGGCATCCGCTGGATGACAAGGATCGTCAGCCCTGGTTGCAGGCCATTAATGATGCAGCTTTTGCCATGCAAAGGACTCAGGCTGTATCGTTAATTGTATGTTCCTCGCTGAAAAAAAGTTATCGGGACATCCTTCGTAAAGGTAACAGCAATCTGAAATTCATTTACCTGAAAGGGGACTTCGATACTATCGAATCGCGCCTCAAAGCCCGTAAGGGACATTTCTTTAAACCCTCAATGCTGGTGACCCAGTTCTCGACGCTGGAAGAGCCTGATGCGGAAGAGACCGATGTCGTGGCGGTGGATATCCGGCAGTCCATTGACGAGGTGGTTTCGGCGACTGTCGGAGCGATTAAAGACGCAATTCACTAAGGACTGACAATGATGAGTACCGCAACACTTGTTCTTACGGCGGTGGGGTCAGTTCTTCTGTTGTTACTGCTGGTGATGAAGGCCCGTTTACATGCGTTTGTTGCCCTGATGCTGGTATCGGTCGGTGCCGGGATCCTGTCCGGGATGCCTCTGGAAAAAATTACCGAAACTATGCAGCAGGGAATGGGCGGCACGCTAGGCTTTCTGGCCATTGTCGTGGCGCTGGGATCCATGTTCGGCAAAATACTGCATGAAACCGGTGCGGTCGATCAGATAGCCATGCGTATGTTGAAAACCTTTGGTGAACAGCGCGCACACTATGCTATGGGCATTGCCGGATTCATTTGTGCACTGCCACTGTTCTTCGAAGTTGCCGTCGTACTGCTGATAAGCATTGCCTTCGCCGTGGCAAAACGTACCGGCGGAAACCTGGTCAGACTGGTGATACCGTTGTTTGCGGGCGTTGCAGCGGCGGCGGCTTTTGTTCTTCCCGGTCCCGCCCCGATGCTACTGGCAGCGCAGATGCATGCCGATTTCGGCTGGATGATCTTGTTAGGTCTGTGCGCTGCGATCCCGGGTATGCTGATTGCAGGGCCATTATTTGGCAGTTTTATTGCCCGTCATGTGCATTTCACTTTGCCGGAAGAGAGCTTCCGGCCACCGACTGATCAGCAGACGCTGCCGTCATTTGGTTTCAGCCTGTCCCTGATCCTCTTCCCTTTGGTGCTGGTTGGCCTGAAAACTATCGGAGCCCATTTTGTGGAACAGGGTTCCCGTCTCTATAACATCCTGGAGTTCGTAGGCCATCCCTTTATTGCGATTTTACTGGCGTGTCTGATCACTATTTATGGTCTGGCGCGGCGTCAGGGAATGGATAAGTCCCGTGTGATGCAGATTTGCGGGGAAGCTCTGCAACCGGCGGGCATTATTCTGTTGGTGATCGGTGCCGGGGGGGTCTTTAAGCAGGTGCTGGTGGATTCGGGTGTAGGCCCTGCACTGGGTCATGCCATTGCCGGGGCTGGCATGCCGGTAGCTCTGGCCTGCTTTATTCTTGCGGGGGCGGTGCGGATTATTCAGGGATCAGCAACGGTGGCCTGTCTGACCGCAGTGGGGTTGATTATGCCGGTCATCGGCCCTTTACATTACAACGGTGCACAACTGGCTGCACTGTCCGTCTGTATCGGTGGCGGTTCAATTATCTGTAGTCATGTGAATGATGCAGGATTCTGGCTGTTTGGCCGCTTTACCGGAGCAACTGAGGCAGAAACACTGAAGACCTGGACGCTGATGGAAACTATCCTGGGTACCACCGGGGGAATTATCGGCATGATAGCCTTTACGTTGTTAAGCTAATCAGACGTATGACTGATAAAAGCGCAGCAGTGCAGACTGCTGCGCCCGGTTTCTAGAGTTTAAGATAGGCCCGCACACCATCAAGAAACATCTGTGTGGCCAGCATAATCAGGATCAACCCCATCAGCCGTTCCAGCGCATTAACTCCTTTGTCACCCAGCAACCTCAGGAACACCCCGGAAAGTAATAAAATGGTCGAGGTAATCGCCCAGGCGAGGAGCAGAGACAGAACCAGCATGCCCAAAGACCCCGGATATTGATGAGACATCAGCATCAATGTGGCCAGTAATGAGGGGCCGGCGACGAGAGGGATAGCCAAAGGAACCAGAAAAGGTTCTTCACCCGCAGGTAATCCGTTGCCGGAGCCACTGTGCTCTGGTCCGGGGAAAATCATTTTTATCGCGATCAGGAATAAAATAATTCCCCCGGAAATCGACACGGTTTCTGTGCGCAGATTCAGGAAGGCCAGAATTTTTTCCCCGGTGAACAAAAACAGCAGCATGATAACCAAAGCGATTAACAGCTCGCGGATCATCACGATCCGCCGCCGCCTTGGCTCGAGATGTCTGAGTACTGACATGAAGATGGGTAAATTACCCAGCGGATCCATGATCAATAAAAGGAGTACGGTAACGGAAATCATCTCTGTCATGGGGCAGTCTTATCCTTTGGTCAGCGCTGATATTAGTTCAATGATTAAAAAAGCCTGGCGTATCGAATTTATTTACTTGCCAGCGCGTGTGCATTTTGTAGAGTTGGGGGTCATAGGTAAATCTGATTATTACATGCAGGCCGGCTGAGGTGATGGAAAAGATGTATTTCATCAGTGATCAGTTCCGGAGCGGGATATTATTTTCCTGCAGATCGTATAATCTCACGATCGGTTGTCAAGGTTCCTGACAATGCGGCGTAAAAGAACTCAGAATACAGGATAAGCAGGCACAACATGAAAAATGTAGGTTTTATTGGCTGGCGCGGCATGGTGGGTTCCGTACTGATGTCCAGAATGAGTGAAGAGCGCGATTTTGATGCGATCAATCCGGTCTTTTTTTCTACCTCTCAGCATGGGCAGCCGGCACCGGCCTTCGGTGGCCGTCAGAATGGCGTACTTCAGGATGCCAGTGATATTGAAGCACTGCGCGCGCTGGATATTATTATTACCTGCCAGGGCGGTGACTATACCAGCGATATCTATCCGAAGCTGCGGGCGTCAGGCTGGCAGGGGTACTGGATTGATGCAGCGTCCACATTGCGCATGGAAGACGATGCCATCATTATTCTCGACCCGGTGAATCAGAGTGTTATCCAGCGTGGATTAGAAAAAGGTATCAAAACCTTCGTCGGCGGGAACTGTACCGTCAGCCTGATGCTGATGTCGCTGGGCGGGTTGTTCGCCAATGATCTGGTTGAGTGGGCCTCTGTGGCGACTTATCAGGCCGCTTCCGGCGGTGGCGCGCGTCATATGCGTGAATTACTCACTCAGATGGGCATGCTGCATGATCATGTTGCCAAAGAACTGCAAGATCCGGCTTCCGCTATCCTGGATATTGAGCGTAAAGTGACCGAACTGACGCGTTCAGGCACCTTGCCGGGCGATAACTTCGGTGTTCCTCTGGCAGGCAGCCTGATCCCATGGATTGATAAACAACTGGATAACGGTCAGAGCCGTGAAGAGTGGAAGGGGCAGGCAGAGACTAATAAAATTCTGTCGACGTCATCGACGATCCCGGTCGACGGGCTCTGTGTACGTGTCGGTGCACTGCGTTGCCATAGCCAGGCATTCACCCTGAAACTGAAGCAAGATATTTCTCTGCCGGAGATCGAATCATTACTGGCCAGCCATAATGAATGGGTGAAGGTTGTCCCTAATGATCGGGAGTTGTCTATGCGTGAACTGACACCGGCAGCAGTGACCGGAACGCTGACTACACCGGTCGGGCGGTTACGTAAACTGAATATGGGGCCGCAATATCTGTCGGCCTTCACCGTGGGTGACCAGCTACTGTGGGGAGCCGCGGAACCCCTCAGAAGAATGTTACGTCAGTTAGCAGGCTGAGATAACAGGGTTGCCTGACAAAGAATGCAGGCAAAACGAAGGCGGCCACCAGGCCGCCTTCCTGTTTTTATACTGTCTGAAAATTACAGCCCGGCAACCGGTAAAGATGCGGGAAGTACAGAAGGAGTGCGATACCGGGTCTTTAGCCACTCACCGACCCGGGTCTGTTGTTCTTCTGTCAGCCACATCCCCTGTTTTGTCCGGCGCCAGAGCGCATCCTGCGCCTCATGAACCCATTCGTGGTCGGCGAGATAGCGCAGTTCTGCCTCATAAAATTCATGACCAAAGTTTTCGCCCAAATCTTCCAGTCGCTGTGCATCACCCAGTACCTTTTCCGTATTGCTGCCATAGGTCCGGGCGTAGTGCATAGCCATATTCGCGGTGATAAACGGATAGCGGCGACGCAGGCTGGCGGCAAAGTCCTCACGGCTGCCGGAAAAATGGCCGCCGGGCAGCACACTTTCTTTGGTCCAGGCCGGCCCGGCCTTCGGATAATATTTAGCCAGCTTCTCCATCGCATGCTCAGCCAGTTTGCGGTACGTCGTCAGCTTGCCGCCAAACACCGATAGCAAGGGTGCCTTGCCATGCTCATCATGCACATCCAGCGTGTAGTCACGAGTGATTGCCTGAGGGGAGTCGGATTCATCGTCACATAACGGGCGGACACCGGAATAGGTCCAGACAATATCCTCGCGCGTCAGGTGATGACGGAAATGATCATTGAATACCTTCAGCAGATAGTCTGTTTCGTTATCATCTATCGCCACATCTTTCGGATCACCGTGGTATTCCACATCGGTCGTGCCGATAATTGAAAACTCATTCATCCACGGGATCACGAACACAATACGGTGATCTTCATTTTGCAGGATATACGCTTCTTTCCCCTGGTGGACACGGGGAACCACGATATGACTGCCCTTAATTAACCGGATCCCGTAAGGTGATTTAAGCGCCAGACCGTTATCGAAGAATTCTTTCACCCATGGGCCGGCAGCGTTGACCAGGCCTTTCGCCTGCCAGCGGAAGTGTTCACCGCTGTCACTGTCCACCGCTTCGACGATCCATAAACCGTTTTCACGCCATGCCCGGGTGACCCGGGTGCGGGTTCTGACTTCACCCCCGTGGCTGACGACCGCCTGAGCGTTCGCAATCACCATACGGGCATCATCCACCCAGCAGTCTGAGTATTCAAAGCCGCGGTTAATGGCCGGGTCCAGTACAGAATCGGCCCCGAAAGTGATCCCTTTACTGGCGGGCAGACTGGTTCGTTTTCCCAAATGGTCATACAGAAATAATCCCATACGGATCATCCAGGCCGGACGAAGGTGTGGCCGGTGCGGCAGGCGGAAACGCATAGGGAAGGCGAGATGGGGAGCCATTTTCAGCAAAACTTCGCGTTCGGCCAGCGCTTCGCTGACCAGACGGAATTCATAATGTTCCAGATAGCGTAAGCCACCATGAATGAGTTTCGAACTTGCAGAGGACGTCGCACAGGCAAAGTCCCGGGCTTCCAGTATCAGCACTGACAAGCCACGTCCCGCAGCATCTGCCGCAATTCCGGCACCATTGATGCCACCACCGATGACGATCAGATCTTTGGTTTCCACGCGCTTTCCTCCGGAGTTCGGAATAATCAGTCAATGTTCGTTTTCGAACATTAGCATAGGCGAAAACAAACATTGATGCCAATATTTAACCCGATGAAAACATTTTAGCGTGATGCAGATAACAAAATCGGAGGGCAATAGCGCCGATGCTCGTGATTTATCGGATTATCGGGAGAACAAAGATCAGGTTACAATGTGCGGCTGTGAGCTGATTGATTAGAGAGAGTGATATGGAAACCTATGAGTGCATTAACGTTCTGCAGGCAATGGAGAAGTTACAACAGGGCGCTATTCTGGTCGATATTCGCGACCCGCAAAGTTTTGAAGCGGCCCATGTTGCGGAGGCTTTCCATCTGACCAACGGGACTCTGAACAATTTTATGGCAGAAGCGGAATTTGACCAGCCGGTATTAGTCCTTTGTTACCACGGAAACAGCAGTAAAGGTGCAGCTCAATATCTTATTAATCAGGGGTTTGATCAGGTTTATAGCGTCGACGGAGGTTTTGATGCCTGGCGGATGGCGTTTCCTGCACAAATCCGTACCGATAACTGTCAGGGGTAATGTCCGGCACTGGGGATAGGTCATGAAATGTATTACGCAGTTTACGAACCCGCGAATGGCACAGGCTTTCGTGGATTATATGGCAACCCGCGGCGTCAGGTTGCATATTGAACAGCAGCAGCACAGTTACGAGCTCTGGCTGGACGATGAAGATCAGCTGACATTAACCGAAAGTGAACTCAGTCAGTTTATGCGCGATCCCAATCATCCCCGTTATCAGGCCGCGAGCTGGCAAAGCGGTACGACCCGGTTACGTATGGAATATCCGCGGGGGCAGTTTCTGACCAATCTTCGTGAACGGGCTGGCCCGCTGACGATGAGTGTGATGGTGATCTGCATCGCCGTTTTTATTCTGATGCAGATTGCCGGCGATGAAACCGTTTTAAGCTGGTTATCCTGGCCTGACGGACCGGGACAATATTTTCAGGTCTGGCGCTGGGTCAGCCATATTTTTCTTCATTTCTCTCTGCTGCATATCGTCTTCAACCTGCTCTGGTGGTGGTATCTGGGCGGCGCGGTTGAGAAACGGCTGGGCAGTGGAAAGTTATTTGTGATCACTGTCATTTCAGCCCTGTTAAGTGGCTGGATGCAGGCTAAATTCAGCGGGATCTGGTTTGGTGGCCTGTCCGGTGTGGTCTATGCACTGATGGGATATTGCTGGTTACGGGGTGAAAGAGACCCGCAGAGCGGGGTATATCTGGAACGCGGATTAATTGTGTTCTCTATTTTATGGCTGGTGGTCGGGTATTACGGTCTGTTCGGGATGGATATCGCCAATATGGCGCACTTTACAGGTTTACTGGTGGGGCTAGCGATGGCGTTTGCCGATACTCAGGCCCGCAGAAAACAACATTGACGATGAACACAGAAGTCAGGGAAAACCTGCAGAGGAGGGTAGAGTGAAGCAGACTCAGCGGCATGACGTCATTATTGAGCTGGTTAAACGGCAGGGATATGTCAGTACTGAAGAGCTGGTGGAACATTTCTCGGTCAGCCCGCAGACAATCCGGCGGGATCTGAATGATCTTGCAGAGCAGAACCAGATCCAGCGGCATCACGGTGGCGCGGCGTTACCCTCCAGCGCAGAGAATACGGCATGGCATGATCGCCGGATGATGTATTCCGAAGAAAAAGCCAGTATTGCCCGCAGCGTTGCCGCACAGATCCCTGAAGGGTCGACGCTGTTTATCGATATCGGCACCACACCCGAAGCGGTAGCCCATGCTTTACTGAACCATCAGCATCTGCAGGTGGTCACCAATAACCTGAATGTGGCGACGTTGCTGATGGCAAAACCGGAGTTCAGAGTCATTATTGCCGGCGGAGATGTCCGGACACGTGATGGAGGGATCATCGGTGAAGCAACGATGGACTTTATCTCTCAGTTCCGGCTGGACTATGGCATTCTTGGGATCAGTGGCATTGATATGGATGGTACGTTACTGGAGTTTGATTACCATGAAGTCAGGACGAAGCGTGCGATCATTGAAAATTCACGTAATGTGATCCTGGTTACCGACCATTCAAAGTTTGGACGCAATGCGATGGTGAATCTGGGGAATATCAGTATGCTGGACAGCCTGTATACTGACCGTAAACCGCCGGAAGAACTACTCAGGGTTATCCGGCAGCATGATGTCCAGCTGGTGCTGTGCTGATTGATTCAAATATCCACCGTGTTTACACGGTGGATAACGATAATCAGTAGTAAGAGTGTTCACCCGGCTGGTGCTCAGTAAGGTCACGCACCCCTTTCAGTTCCGGGAAGGCAGCCAGCATCTCTTTTTCGATCCCTTCTTTCAGGGTGACATCAACCATTGAACAGCCGTTGCATCCGCCGCCGAATTGTAAAATCGCATACCCGTCTTCGGTAATTTCCATCAACGAGACTTTACCGCCGTGGCTGGCAAGCTGTGGGTTAATCTGTGCCTGTAACAGATACTCCACCCGATCAATCAACGGGGCATCATCCGCCACTTTACGCATCTTGGCATTCGGTGCTTTCAGCGTGAGCTGTGAGCCCAGGTTATCTGTCACGAAGTCGATTTCGGCATCTTCAAGGTAAGGGGCACTCAGTTCATCGACATACGCGGTCAGGCGCTCATAGTTAAGCTCTGTATCGGTACTTTCCACCGCATCGGGTGGGCAATAGGAAACACCACACTCTGCACTGGGCGTCCCCGGATTGATCACGAAAACACGAATCTGGGTGCCTTCTTCCTGTTTAGCGAGCAGTTTCGAAAAATGCTCCTGGGCAGTGTCAGTAATACGGATCATAGTATGGCTCAATAGTTGACTGAAACAGTGGGTAATAATACGCCCATCACCGTGACTCTACAAGGTGCGGCACAGGTACCAGACCTGGACACTGGCCGCCCCTGCACGGGTGAGCAAGAGTGATATTTCGCCTGCTGTGCTGCCGCTGGTGACAACATCATCCACCAGCGCCACATGGCGTTCGGAAAAGTCGAACTCCGTGGCAAATGCATGACGCAGATTACGCTTTCTTTGCTGAATACTCAGCCGGTGTTGTAATGCCGTTTTCCGGGTACGTATCAGCGCTTCCGGCGCATACTCACAGGATAGCCAATAGGCTAAGGGTTGCGCGAGTAATGCGGACTGATTAAATCCCCGCTGCCATCGCCGCTGCTTGTACAATGGTGAACACACCAGAATATCCGGTTTTCTCAGGCCACAGACTCTGCGCTGCTGTAACCAGCTTAGCAAAATCAGTCTGGCAAACATCACCTGCAGTGCGGTACATCCTGAAAACTTGAACTTATGCAGTAACCGGCTGAGCGGCGGGAGATAATCACTGACGCAGACCAGCCGGTGCCAGGGCGGAGGGTTGAGTAAACAGCGGCCACAGGCCTCCGTCCCCGGTGCTGCAGGTAAACCACAGCGATAGCATAACGGCGGGAGTGGGGGCAAGCGGCGCTGACAGGCACTACAGATCCCGCGCCCCGGTGAAGACACGGGTAGCTGGCACAGCCAGCAATTACCTTTTAAAGTGAAAATGCTAACCTCTTACTTTTAACCGGAGTACTTCATTATGTCGCTTTACTGGCACCGTTGCGGAGAAGGAAAAACGGATCTTGTGCTATTGCACGGCTGGGGTTTGAATGCCGAAGTATGGTCTGGCGTCCTGGAGAGATTAAGACCGCATTTCCGGTTACACCTCGTCGATCTGCCTGGCTATGGCCGCAGTCAGGGCTATTCTGCGATGACGCTGGAGGAGATGACCGGGACATTACTGCCACATTTACCGGAAAATGCGCTCATTGCCGGCTGGTCTTTAGGCGGCCTGGTCGCGACCCGGGTGGTGCAGATCGCGCCACAGAAAGTACGCGGATTGGTCACTATCTCTTCTTCCCCCTGTTTCAGTGAACGGGAGCAGTGGCCGGGGATAAAGCCGACCGTGCTGGAAGGGTTCAGACAACAACTGAGTCTGCATTTTGAAAAAACCGTAGAACGTTTTATGGCGTTACAAACCCTGGGAACCGGCTCCGCCAGACAGGATGCGCGGCAACTCAGGGAAGTTATCCTGTCGCAACCTTTACCGTCAGCCGATGTACTTAACGGGGGGCTTTCTATTCTGCAATCCGCAGACCTCCGGGCCGGACTCTCCGCGTTGAAGGTTCCGGTGCTGCGTATCTACGGTGCGCTGGATGCGCTGGTGCCGGTAGCGATAGTCCCTAAGGTGGACCAGTACACCGGACACGGCCAGTCACTGATCATTCCTAAGGCCGGACATGCGCCTTTTATTTCTCATCCTGAGCTCTTCTGCCAACAGTTGATCGATTTTTCATCTGATTTGTAAAAGTTTGACCCGGTGAACAGTCTGTTTTTTAGACGTTTGCGCATAATCCGGTCGGACAACCTCATTTACCTCTGTTGTCTGATACTGTCTGACTGCTCCTGACATGGTTGATGTGTCAGGGGCTGCCTGTTCTTACGTATTTTATAAAACCAAAAGTAAGAGGCTTACCCTATGAATATATTGAAATTTTCGTTAACTGCATTCGTCGCGGGTGCAATGTCTTTTTCAGCATGGGCTGCAGAAGAGGTGACCAAAGCGGAAGTGGACAGTCAGCATCTGGAGAAGATAGGAACGATTACGACCACCTCGAAAGCGACTTCTCCGCTGGATGCCAAAGCAGAGTTATCCAGGCAGGCCGATGAGAAAGGGGGGCGTTATTTCAGAGTCATTTCCGGACGTGAACATGGCCGTATCAGTGCCACGGCGGAAGTTTATAAATAGTGTCTTTTACACAGGCGGCCTTCAGCCGTCTGTGCTTTACCGTTTATCTTCTGATGCGGTCGGGGTGTCTTTTTTCTGCCTGCAGTTGCATACTTTCAGACAGATTCATTGTCTGCCGGCCAGTTTGCCGGGGTCCCGTATTAACCATCAGAAGGTCAGATATGAGCCAGGTAATAACAGTTATTGCATCAATTACAGCAAAATCGGGCGAAGAAAAAGTGGTCGCTGAAGCCTTAAAAACGGCTGAGAAAGAAGTGCAGGGTGAGCCTGGGTGTGAATCTTATGTCTTACATCGAAATATCAGCCAGCCGCAACAATTTATTATGCTGGAGCGCTGGAGTTCACGTCAGCACCTGGATGAACATGAGAAAGCACCGGCATTTCAGAAGCTGGCTGCAGCACTGAATAACCGTGCTTCGCTGGACGTTATTCTCTCGCAGGAAGTCAGTGCGGGCTGAATAGCGGAAAAAAGCTCCCTGAACGGGAGCTTATCAGATTAACGTTTTTTGCCAAATGCAGCGGCCAGAGCATCTTCCATTGCGCTGTTGCCTGTGGCTTTAGGACGTGTTTTCCCGTTGTTCTGACGGGCTGCAGGGCGTGGCTGACCTGCAGGTGCGGCACCGCCTCCCGGTTTGCGTGTTTCGCCGGGTTGCTCATCCAGACGCATTGTCAGGGCGATACGTTTACGTTGCAGGTCGATATCCATGACCTTGACCTTGACGATATCCCCGGCTTTCACGACCTTGTGCGGGTCTTCGACAAATTTATCCGACAGGGACGAGATATGCACCAGACCGTCCTGGTGGACGCCGATATCCACAAAAGCCCCGAAGTTCGTCACATTGGTGACCGAGCCTTCCAGTACCATCCCCGGCAGTAAGTCAGCCATCGTATCGATACCTTCAGCAAAGGTCGCTGTTTTAAATTCAGGACGGGGATCCCGGCCCGGTTTTTCAAGCTCTTTTAAGATATCGTTAACGGTCGGCAACCCGAAGCGTTCATCGGTAAATTCTGAAGGCTTCAGGGCATGAACGGCCTGACTGTTACCCATTAATTCCTGCAGACTCTGCGCGGTTGCCTGCAAAATGCGTTCAACCACCGGATAGGCTTCCGGGTGAACGGTAGACGCATCCAGCGGGTTTTCACCCTGGCTGATCCGCAGAAAGCCGGCACACTGTTCAAAGGCTTTTGGCCCCAGACGGCTGACTTTCAGTAACTGCTTACGGTTTCTGAAACGGCCATTTTCATCCCGCCAGTCGACAATATTCTGTGCCATCATCCGGCTCAGTCCGGCAACGCGGGTCAGCAGGGGAACGGATGCCGTATTCAGGTCAACGCCGACGGCGTTAACACAGTCTTCCACCACGGCGTCCAGTTTTTTCGCCAGCTGACTCTGACTGACATCATGCTGATACTGTCCGACCCCGATAGATTTGGGTTCAATTTTCACCAGCTCCGCCAACGGGTCCTGTAAGCGGCGGGCAATGGAAACGGCGCCACGCAGTGAGACATCAAGATCAGGGAACTCAAGGGCGGCCAGTTCAGAGGCTGAGTACACTGAGGCACCCGCTTCGCTGACAATAACCTTCTGAGCCGTTACCTGCGGATACTGTTTTTGCAGCTCGAGGAAGAAGCGTTCTGTCTCCCGGGAGGCGGTACCATTACCAATAGCCACCAGATCAACCTGATAGCGGGTACATAACGCCGCCACACTGGCAGCGGCTTTGGCCGTCTGTCCGGTGTGCGGATATACCGTGTCGGTGGCTACCAGTTTACCGGTAGCATCGACAACGGCGACTTTTACGCCGGTACGCAGGCCGGGATCGAGCCCCATAGTCGGGCGCATACCGGCCGGAGCCGCCATTAGCAGATCATTCAGGTTACGGGCAAAGACATTGATCGCTTCATCTTCAGCCCGCTCTCTGAGTGTGCCCATCAGTTCGGTTTCCAGATGCAGCAGAATTTTTATCCGCCATGTCCAGCTGATAACAGCCTTTCTCCAGCGGTCTGCTGGCGCATCATTGAAAATGACCTGTAAATGTTCTGCTATCAGTGTCTCTCCATAACTCTCCCGCGGTGGCTCATCGCTTTGCGGATCCGGGTTCAGAGAAAGCTGCAGGATACCTTCGTTACGCCCGCGGAACATGGCCAACGCACGGTGAGAAGGGATTGACGATAACAGTTCGTGGTGATCAAAGTAGTCGCGAAATTTCGCGCCTTCTTCTTCCTTTCCTGCCACGACTTTCGATACCAGGTGGGCATTTTTAGACAGATAATTACGGACTTTCGCCAGCAGAACGGCGTCTTCCGCAAACTTTTCCATCAGTATGTAACGTGCACCGTCCAGCGCTGCCCGGGTATCTGCGATGCCTTTATCCGCATTCACATAAGACTGCGCCACGCTCTCAGGATCCTGATCCGGCTGCTGCCATAACAGGGTCGCGAGGGGTTCCAGACCGGCTTCAATGGCTATCTGTCCACGGGTGCGGCGCTTCGGTTTATAAGGGAGATAGAGATCTTCGAGTTCAGTTTTGCTCAGGGTTGTGTTCAGCGCATCGGAGAGTTCCGGTGTCAGCTTGCCCTGTTCTTCAATGGACCGGAGGATGGTCTGGCGGCGATCTTCGAGCTCACGGAGATAACCCAGCCTGGATTCTAACTGGCGTAGCTGTGTATCATCCAGCCCGCCTGTAACTTCTTTACGATAGCGTGCAATAAATGGCACGGTATTCCCTTCGTCCAACAGATGCACTGCAGAATTGACCTGCTCTGCACGCACCTGAAGTTCACCGGCAATAATTTGGCTTAGCGAATTTTTCATCTTTAGCATCAGATTTCTGCGAGGTTGGTTTCCAGCGGACAGTTATACGGACTGAGCCGTTAAAATGCCAGTAGCACCGCTGCCTTTGGGCTATATTCCTAATCTGCATCCGGGTAATGGATTTCGTTGATATACCAGGTAGCAATCCCGGCCGGTGTTTCTACCCGCGCGGCATCACCGGCCTCTTTTTTAAGCAAGGCCCGGGCCATCGGAGAATCGATAGAAATATAGTCTTTACGGCCAAAAATCTCGTCATAGCCCACAATGCGGAAAGATTTAATTTCTCCGGCATCATTTTCGACCTCGACCTGTGCGCCGAAGAAGACTTTGCCCTGTTGCTGCGGAGAGTAATCGACAATACGTAATGCTTCCAGGCTTTTTCTCAGATACCGGACCCTGCGATCAATCTCTCTGAGCCGCTTTTTGTTATACTGATAATCGGCATTTTCACTGCGATCACCCAGGCTGGCAGCCCAGGTAACCTTTTTGGTGACTTCCGGGCGTTCCTCGCGCCACAGATAGTCAAGTTCCTGTTTTAATTTGTTATAGCCTTCGCGTGTAATCAGTGGCGTTCTCATTCCGCTTCCCGTAACAGTCAATAAATGTCAGTCATTGTCAGTGTATGTCGCTCATGCGGGTGTGAAAGTCCGCTTTCTGCGGAGGATAGCCAGAAATTCCCCCTTCTGTGCGTAAAACAGCCATTATCGCCTGTGGTGAAATCCGGATAGAAAGTTTGAGGAAATTCAACAGACTCCGCGGGCATCGGGCGATAAAAACAGAGTTAACTTGCTGTTTAATATGCTTTGTAACAATTTCGGCTAGAATATAAACCATTATAAACTGTCACTGTAATATATCTTTTTTAACAATACAGCATCAGGCAATTGTGCCTTTGGGAGTGAAGAAATGCAGGAAAATTACAAAGTTCTGGTCGTTGATGATGATATGCGACTGCGGGCATTGCTGGAAAGATATCTGACTGAGCAGGGTTTCCAGGTTCGCAGCGTAGCGAATGCTGAACAGATGGATCGTTTACTGACCCGTGAATCCTTCCACCTGATGGTCCTTGATTTGATGCTGCCGGGCGAAGATGGGCTTTCTATCTGTCGCCGTTTACGCAGCCAAAGTAATCCGATGCCGATTATTATGGTGACGGCCAAAGGCGAAGAAGTCGATCGTATTGTCGGACTGGAAATCGGTGCTGATGATTATATTCCTAAACCGTTTAACCCGCGTGAATTACTGGCCCGGATCCGTGCGGTATTACGTCGCCAGGCGAATGAATTGCCGGGTGCACCTTCGCAGGAAGAAGCGGTTATCGCATTTGGTAAGTTTAAACTGAACCTCGGCACCCGCGAGATGTTCCGTGAAGATGAACCTATGCCATTAACCAGCGGTGAGTTTGCGGTACTGAAAGCGCTGGTCAGCCACCCGCGTGAACCCTTATCCCGCGACAAACTGATGAATCTGGCCCGTGGCCGTGAATACAGTGCAATGGAACGTTCCATCGATGTTCAGATTTCACGTCTGCGCCGTATGGTAGAAGAAGACCCTGCACACCCCCGGTATATCCAGACAGTCTGGGGTCTGGGGTATGTTTTTGTGCCGGACGGCAGTAAAGCATGAAGCGATTCCGCTTTTCGCCACGGAGCTCCTTTGCCCGTACGTTGCTATTGATTGTGACTCTGCTGTTTGTCAGCCTGGTCACGACCTATCTGGTGGTGCTGAATTTTGCGATTTTACCGAGTCTTCAGCAGTTTAATAAAGTTCTGGCGTATGAAGTCAGAATGCTGATGACCGATAAACTGCAGCTGGAAGACGGCACACAGTTAGAAGTTCCGCCAGCTTTCCGTCGGGAAATCTATCGGGAATTAGGTATTTCACTGTATACCAATGCAGCGGCAGAGGAAAGCGGGTTACGCTGGGCACAGCATTATGAATTTCTGAGCGATCAGATGGCGCAACAACTGGGAGGACCGACAGATGTCCGGGTGGAGGTTAACAAAAACTCTCCGGTGGTCTGGCTAAAGACCTGGTTATCACCCGACATCTGGGTGCGTGTCCCTCTGACAGAAATTCATCAGGGAGATTTCTCCCCGCTGTTCCGCTATACCCTCGCTATTATGCTGCTGGCGATTTGCGGAGCCTGGTTGTTTATCCGTATGCAGAACCGGCCACTGGTGGAGCTGGAACATGCCGCTCTGCAGGTGGGGCAGGGGATTATACCACCACCGTTAAGGGAGTATGGAGCATCGGAAGTACGCTCAGTGACACGGGCGTTTAATCAGATGGCTGCCGGAATTAAACAGCTGGCAGATGACCGTACGTTGCTCATGGCAGGGGTCAGTCATGACCTCAGGACACCGCTGACACGCATTCGCCTGGCCACGGAGATGATGGGGGAAGAAGAAAAGTATCTTTCCGAATCCATCAACAAAGATATTGAAGAGTGCAATGCCATCATCGAACAGTTTATCGATTATTTGCGCACCGGGCAGGAAATGCAGACCGAACGTGTTGATCTTAACACGGTACTTGGGGAAGTTGTCGCGGCTGAAAGCGGTTATGAGCGCGAGATAGAGAATGCTGTGATGGACAGTGAATTGCTGCTGGACATCAATCCGCTTTCTGTCAAACGTGCCGTCGCTAACATGGTGGTGAATGCCGCCAGGTATGGTAATGGCTGGATCAAAGTCAGTAGTGGTCGTGAGCTGAACCGGGCCTGGTTTCAGGTGGAAGATAATGGTCCCGGGATTGAACCTGAGCAAATTGAGCACCTGCTTCAGCCTTTTGTCCGGGGAGACAGTGCCCGCAGTACCAGTGGGACCGGATTAGGGCTGGCTATCGTCCAGCGAATTATTGACGCGCATCGGGGTGAGCTGGAAATCGGAAGAAGTGAGCAGGGCGGGTTACGCATCCGGGCCTGGTTACCGGTTCCGGCCACAGAACCGCCAGTGGTCAATACCGTGACTCATTAAGTGTGTGGAACAGACAGGGTGAGAGCCCTGTCTGTGGTTGTGGATTAATGTAGCTCAGGACCGGCGAGCACCAGTGCTTTGCCGGTTTCCGTATCCGTATATTGCCCGAAATTATCAATAAACTTCTGTGCCAGCACTTCGGCCTGTGTTTGCCATTCGCTCTCTGACGCCCAGCTATTCCTCGGGTCGAGTATCTGGCTCTCCACACCTTTCAGCATCAGAGGGATCTGCAGGTTAAAGACCGGCAGTATTTGTACCGGAGCCTGCCGTAATTCATTGTTCAGAATGGCATTAATCAGTGCCCGTGTATTTTTCAGCGAAATACGCTCACCTTTACCATTCCAGCCGGTATTAACCAGATAGGCTTCTGCACCAGCAGCCTGCATCCGCTTCAGAAGCACTTCTGCGTAACGGGTCGGGTGCAGGGTAAGAAACGCCGCACCAAAGCAGGCCGAAAACGTGGGTAACGGTTTGACAATACCCCGCTCTGTCCCGGCAAGTTTGGCCGTGAAGCCGGACAAAAAATGATACTGGGTTTGCTCCGGCGTCAATCGTGACACAGGGGGTAAAATCCCGAAGGCATCGGCAGTGAGAAAAATGACTTTACGTGCATGTCCGGCTTTTGAGGCCGGAGTCACGATATTCTCAATATGGCTTATTGGATAAGAAACACGGGTGTTTTCGGTTTTTGAGGCATCAGTAAAGTCTATGCTTCCATCAGGGAGCACAACCACATTCTCCAGCAAAGCATCACGACGGATAGCCTGGTAGATTTCCGGCTCCGCCCGGGCGCAGAGATTAATGGTTTTTGCGTAGCACCCGCCTTCAAAGTTGAAAACGCCCCCATCATCCCAGCCATGTTCATCATCGCCGATTAACTGCCGGGCGGGATCGGTAGAAAGTGTGGTCTTCCCGGTTCCGGAAAGGCCGAAAAATACGGCCACATCCCCTTGTTTACCGACATTAGCGGAGCAGTGCATGGATGCAATATTCTTCAATGGCAGTAAATAATTCATGATGGCAAACAAGCCTTTTTTCATCTCACCGCCATACCAGGTCCCCCCGATCAGCTGAATACGCTCGGTCAGGTTAAATGCCACAAAATTTTCTGAGTTGAGACCCTGGGACTGCCAATGCGGATTGGTACATTTTGAGGCATTCAGGACCACAAAATCCGGGGTAAACTGTGCCAGCTCCTCCTCGTCCGGCCGGATAAACATGTTTTTGACGAAGTGAGCCTGCCATGCCACTTCAGTCACAAAGCGGACACTGAGCCGGCTGTTTGTATTGGCCCCGCAGAAGGCATCGATCACGAACAGACGCTTACCTGAGAGCTGATCTGTCACACACTCTTTCAATGCCTGCCAGGTATCCGTGCTGAGTGGCTGATTTCCGTGACTGCCTTTCGCGTTGTCACTCCACCAGAGGTTATCGCGGGTGGTTTCATCGCGGACAATGTATTTATCTTTCGGGGAGCGGCCGGTAAAAATACCGGTATCCACCGCCACGGCACCGTTACTGGTCAGTGTTCCCCGCTCAAAGCCCTGTAATTCCGGGCGTAGCTCTTCGTTAAACAGGGTATCGTAGTCCGGGTTATAAATAATGCAGGGGGTATGTTGAATACCTAACGATGAGAGTTCGGGCAACTTCCTGTTTCTGGAAGACATATATCTGCTCCTTTCGAACCTGAGTCTGCAAGTGGATATGCCGCGGCCAGAGGCAATGATAATGACCCCAAGAGGTATTAACCTGATAGTCACGGGCAGTGTACACAGCGGATGATAAGGGCAGGAAGGGAGTCCGGAGAAAAGTGTGAGGCGGGTTATACTTCACTGTAATGACTACCCTTTCTTTCAATAGAAAAGGTAGTCCTGTAGCAATACCGGGTACGCCGGCCTCAACAGAGAAGGCCGGAGTTCAGGATCAGTGGACGGAATTATTACCTGCGAGAGCATTATTGCGAATATTTTCCACATCGACCGCATCATAAATGTAATGAGCGCCACAGTAGTCACAATGCATATCAATCTTGCCATCTTCGGCCAGGATCTCATCTATCTCATTAGCCGCCACGGTTTTCAGTACGTCGCCACAGCGCTCACGTGAACAGGTACATTTGAATTCAACCGTGACCGGGTCAAAGACAGATACCTCTTCCTGGTGATAAAGACGCCATAACACATCGGTGGCCGACAGTGAGGTCAGTTCTTCGGCCTTGATGGTGTCAGCCAGCGTTACCAGATGTTCAAACTCCTCGTTACCGGCACCGTGGGAAGGCAGAACCTGAAGCAGGATACCCCCGGCACCTTGTGCGTCCTGGCGGATAATGAGTCGGGTCGGTAATTGCTCTGAACGGGCAAAGTAGTCTTCCAGGCACTCAGCAATCGTCTCACCTTCCAGCCCGACCACGCCCTGATAACGCTCGCCTTTCGCCGGAGTGATAGTAATGATCAGATACCCGTTACCTGCCATCTCTTTCAATGTTGCGCCGTCAGTAATATCGCCACGCATGCGGGCAACACCACGAAGCTGCTGGTGGTTGTTACCATTGACCACGGCCATGGACAGAGGACCGTCCCCCTGCAGCTGAACCGTAATATCACCTTCAAATTTCAGTGTCGCGGTCATCAGACTGGTCGCGACCAGCAACTCGCCCAGTAATGCCTGCACCGGTTGCGGGTAGTCATGATCCCGCAGGATATCCTGCAGGGTCTGTGAAACATTCACGAGTTCTCCGCGGACCTCGGCGTTGTTAAAAATAAAGCGATGAAGCTGATCGTGTACAGGCATAAGTGTCTCTCTTTGGTGACGGGAGATTATTCATCGCCCGTTAATTTAAATTTTATCAGGTGCCGGCGCTCTTTTTTGTCCGGCCGTCTGTCTGGGTGCGGCATCGTTAATGCATGGAGTTTCCGTGCAACGGCTTGTGCCTCACGTTTTTCAATACTTTCCGGCGTTTCGCGATAGAGAAGACTGGCATCCGTCGCGCTGCCTCGCTGCCCGGCAATGCCGGTGATCACTATGGTACGCAGGTCATTTCCCTGACGTAACACCAGCCCGGCATTGAGCTCTACATGTTTTCCGGGTTTGGTACGTTGTCCGTTGTAATGGACTTTTCCGCCTTCAATCATTTCTCTGGCGATGGCCCGGGTTTTATAAAAGCGGGCAGCCCATAACCATTTATCCAGCCTGACATCCTGCGGAGACGTTTGTTTTTTCATACTGGCTCCTGTTATCAGAATCACCGGTGACCTGCCCCCGGCAGAGAGGCATTAATGTGCGTGACCGTCCTGTGCCGGAATTGAGTAAATATGGGTGAATACGAATAATTCAAGGCAGAAGGGGGACGTTACAGGTGACAGTATTTTCCGTGCAGCACCAATCAGTGATGTCCTATTATAACGTAATTCCGGCCGGATGTATTGCGATGGCAGTACCATGAAATGCTGTAGTGGCGGTCATGCCTGGCCCCGGAGCGGGAGCATGACCGGCAACTCCGGGCAGATGGCTGAAGCGGTCATCCGGATCAAAACAATGAGCGTGGCTCTTGTCCGCTCCCCAGGGTCGGATTAAAACATTTATCATAATATTGCTGAATGGCTATCTGTCGCTGGTGGTCTTTACGCACTCCGCGGAGGGCGAGAACAACATTCACCAGCAGGCAGGCCACCAATGCGACTAAGAAAAGAGATGTTCCCAGATAGCGCCAGAGTGAGATCCCTCCCGGTTCTTCATGTAATGATACATGGGTAGTACCATTTGCATCGACGGAGAGCGCTGTAATGATCCCGGACGCGGTAAATGGCGTATGGAGCAACATAGCGGAAATACGCTGCAACTCATTCCATTGCTCGGGTGCACTGAGATCAAATAAAGAGACATCGGGCTGTGGCTGTCTGACCAGCTGCCGGCCCTGGTCACTGATCAACAGGTAACCTCCCGGCGGCGGGCTGTTCAGGGTTTCTATCGCTTTACGGGTCTCACTGGTAAAAAATATTGCTGCGGCACTGTTGACGAGGTTCTCCAGCATGCCGGCACTGACCGGACGCAGCAGGACATTAACCCCATTCAGCTGACCGGACTTCGCCCGGGCCACCAGAGATGGCCAGTCTTTCGCATTCCCCAGATTGACCAGGGCATTTTTCAGACGGACACAATCCATCGCCTGGCCACAGAGCTGATGGGTCTTTAGTACGATATCGGCGAAGTCATCCAGCAGGATCATCCCCGATTTCTGGATAGCTAACGCCAGCTGGGGGTTAATTTTTAAATCATCGATGGAGTCAGGATGCAGCTGCCGCTGAACCGTATCCAGTAGTGCTGTGGTTTCATCAATGGTTTCAGACTGTGGCAATGGAAGAGGAGAGGCGTTATTCCAGTAAATGGCAGAGCAGTCGAAAGGCATATAGCCATAAATACGGTTCCCCTGATAACTGCCCGGAACCGAACACATTCCGTTCCCTTTGACGTCCAGTAAATCACCCACCTGTAATCTCATGGCGGTTAACTGCTTCAGTGAGGTCACTTCAATTCGCTGAGTACCCTGCAGCCAGGCCATACTCAGTTTAAAAGGCATTCCCAGCGGGACCCAGCTCGCCATCATGATTAATACCAGCAATGCACCGCCAGCCAGCACAGCATTTTTACGCCAGCGTTGTACCGGAAATTCGCGGCACTCATCATGTAATGAAAGAAATCTGCCCTGGCGGATCACCCGACGTTCGGTATCAATATCTATCTCAGTTTCTTTTCCCAGGTCGTGCTGGATATAAGGCATCCAGTAATCGGGATAGTGCAGATCGATAACGCCCAGCGAAATATTACTTTGTTCCTGATTCGACTCGCCGAAAAGCCCCCAACGTTTCGGTAACCCACGCATACAGTGGATTTCTTTAAAATCACTGAGTCTGGCAGGCCGGAACATACTCCACAGACATCCGGTGATCACCAATAGCGCCGGCACGACCAGCCATAACAGTAGCCCCGGAGGAACAAGCTGACTCAGGAACAATACCAGTAATGCCAGACAGATAATGAAGGCTTCCGTGGTGCCGTCGGGCCTGGAAAGCTGGTGTTCTTCCGGTGTTTCTCTGCGTATCTGCAGAAGCTCAATATTGCTGCTTTTCTCTTTACGGATGGAAGCCGGGGAGTTCAGTGGCAGATGGCGGGTGCTCTCTGATGTCTCCTGAAAATAGTCAGCCAGCTGATGTCCGTTGAGTGCGATGACCAGTAAAATATTCCCGGCGGGGATCAGTTCAATGGTATTTTCAGCAGTAATGAATTGTTCCCACAACGGTGGCAGATGGATTTCAATGGTATCGAGATAATATCGCCATTGCTGGGGGGAACTGGTCGAAAGCCCGTAGCGCGTTATCGGATAGTTGAGGGAGTAAACCTTATGGCTCCGTAACGTAAAAACCGGTTCTTTACTGACATTGGAACGATTAAACAGCGCGAGAAAAGGGTGACGTGATGATGATACAGCAGATAAGTACGCAACCGCGGCTTGTTTTTCTTCAGAAGAAAGAGAGCGTTTAGTTGCCGGGATCAATAAAGAAAGCCTCTCCGGAAAGAAGCGGTACCTTCTGAAATAAATCATTGAAGCACCAGACAATAATATTGCTAATGCTAAAATCGTGATCATCATACCCATGTAATGTTCAGCCTGGCTACAGACAACTCCGCAGCAGTTATTTACTCCGGAAATATAATAAAAGATGATTCTCAGTGGTTCCGGGTACCGGCCCGGTGTGTGCTGCTAATGCAACGAATTATGATCCTATTGCAGTCAGGTCACTATTCAGGAGTCATTGATTAAATTCAGATTTCGCTCATCACTATTCTACTGCGGGCAGCACAATAAGGATATCGGTCTAATCTTAATATTTATATTCTGTATGATCCCCGGCGTGAAGATAATGCCTGACGCCGATGCTCCTGTGAAGGCTGAACCGGGGATTTGAGCTGCGGGGTGAGCTGTGGTTCAATACGAACAGCGAGTTTATACGTTTATTACCAATGCTGATTACAACGTACTGTTCGAGGTTATCGATGGGTTCCCTGAAAAAACCAGAAATTCTGAATATCAAAGAGGTTGCCCGTTCCCGGCTATTTACTATCCAGCAGGTCGACCTGGAATTCAGTAACGGTGAACGTCGGGCATATGAGCGTATGAAGCCCTCATCACGTGAAGCCGTGATGATCCTCGCACTGGAAGGTGATTCGGTGTTGCTGATCGAAGAATATGCGGTCGGGCTGGAGAGTTATGAACTGGGTTTTCCTAAAGGTCTGATAGACCCGGGCGAAACCCCCCCGGAAGCAGCACAACGTGAGCTGAAAGAAGAAGCGGGATTTGGCGCGCGGAGCACAGAGTTACTGGCCAGTCTGACCATGGCACCTTCGTATTTCTCCAGCCGTATGAACATTATTGTCGCGCAGGATCTGTACCCGGAAAAACTGGAGGGTGATGAGCCTGAACCGCTGATCGTACACCGCTGGCCGCTCAATAATCTGACCGGCTTGCTGGAAAAACCACAATTCAGTGAGGCCCGGAATATCAGTGCGCTGTTTTTGCTACGGGAATGGCTGATAAAGCACAATAAACTGCCGGACCCGTCATAAAAAAGCCGGTAGTGCTATCCCCGGATCAGGGTGAATGAAAACGTCTCAGGAAGTGATAAGTGGCATCAGATGAATGCCATGAGCGCTGCGGGCAGAAGATGTCCGTCGCCGACGCCAGGACTTGTTAAAAGACCACCGCCGCCTGGCGGTGGTCTTTTACTTTAGGGGTCAGAACAGGTCGTGACTCTGCCCGTTATTGATGATTTCAGGGCTGGTATCCTGCACTGAATACCCGGTCGGTTCCGTCCCGGTAATAAAGTATTCCTGACGTGAGTTAGGCCCGCCTTTAGACAGTTTTCCGGTGGTGCGGTCAATCGTCACCGTCGTAATACCCTCCGGGGGTACCAGCGGCTGCAGCGGCACACCTTCCAGCGCAACTTTCATATAGTCATCCCAGGCAGGCTGGGCGGTTTTTGCGCCACCTTCATACCCGGCGGCCTGATCTTTAATGGCACCGGAGTAAGTACTGCGGCCTAAATCCCTGCGGGCATCATCAAAGCCGACCCAGACCGAGGTGGCAATATCCGGGCCGAATCCGGAAAACCATGCGTCTTTCGAACTATTGGTTGTGCCTGTTTTACCACCGATATCATTCCGTTTCAGATCTCTGCCGGCACGCCAGCCTGTCCCTTGCCAGCCGGGTTCCCCGAAGACATTCGAATTCAGGGCACTCTTAATCAGGAAGGAGAGCTGGGTGCTGATCACATGAGGTGCATATGCCTGATCCGCTGCCGGAGGGACTTCAGGTTGCTCCAGATCCGTTTGCGGGGCTGAGGTATTGGCCGCAGCGTCCGGGCCGGATGGAGCAACATTCTCAATACTGTCTTCGTTCAGTGCTGCGGATTTCGGGGTCTCACCATAGATCACCGGAATATTGCATTGCGGGCAGGCAATTTTCGGTTGTTCTTCAAAGACGGTATCACCGGCATCATTGACAATTTTCTGAATAAACCATGGGTCCACCAGAAAACCGCCATTTGTCAGTGTGGCATAGCCTCTGACCACCTGTAACGGCGTAAAAGATGCCGCACCCAGCGCCAGTGATTCCGTATGGACAATATTCTGTTCCGGGAAGCCCAGCCGCTGCAGATATTTCACGGCATAATCCACACCCATGGCCCGCATCGCCCTGACCATTACCACATTTTTAGATAACCCCAATCCCTGACGTAAACGGATAGGGCCGTCATAAGTATTCGGAGAATTATGCGGACGCCAGTCTGTACCGGCACCGGCGTCCCAGCGGGAGATGGGCACATCATTCAGCAGAGTGGCTAATGTCAGACCTTTATCCATGGCTGCGGTGTACAGCAGCGGTTTAATGTTTGACCCGACCTGCCGTAAGGCCTGGGTGGCCCGGTTAAACATGCTCTGGTTAAAATCAAAGCCGCCAACCAGCGCAATGATGGCCCCGGTTTTGGAATTCAGAGAAACCAGCGCTGAATTCACATCCGGCACCTGTGCCAGTAACCATTGGTTCTCTGATTGCCGTACCCAAATAAGCTGCCCGGGTTGCAGGACCTGATTAACCGCTTGCGGAGTAGCACCTTGCTGCGTGTCTGTTTTAAACGGTCTTGCCCAACGAACAGAGGCAAGGTCGAGTGACAGCACTTTATCCCCTTTCATTGTCACACTGGCAGAGCTGGCATTTGTGGCGGTGACGATGGCCGGGATAAGCGGGCCATACACAGGGAGTGTATTCAGCTCCCGGCTAATTTTTGCTGCATCCCAGGCGTTATCGCCGGATTTCCATAGCACTTTCTGTGCGCCGCGATAGCCGTGACGCATATCGTAGTCGATAACATTTTTCTGTACTGCCGCCTGCGCGGCGGTCTGTAAGCGACGTGTAATAGTGGTATAGACCTTAAATCCGTCGGTATAAGCATTATCGCCATAACGCTTCACCATCTCCTGACGCACCATTTCGGTGATATACGGTGCAGTGAAGGCGACTTCCGGACCATGGTAACTGGCATCAATCGTCTGTTTCCTGGCGTCATCATACTGCTGCTGAGTAATGTAATGCTGGTCCAGCATGCGCGACAGAACGACATTTCTCCGGGCCAGGGCGCGATCCGGTGAATAGAGCGGGTTAAAGGTTGAGGGGGCCTTCGGTAGCCCGGCAATCATGGCTATTTCGCTCAGGGTCAGCTGATCCACCGTTTTGCCGAAATAGACCTGAGCGGCGGCACCGACACCATATGCACGATAGCCCAGATAGATTTTATTCAGATACAGTTCCAGAATTTCATTTTTACTCAGTAACTGCTCAATACGTATCGCAAGGAAGGCTTCTTTAACCTTCCTCATAAATGTCTTTTCCGGACTCAGGAAGACATTACGCGCTAACTGCTGGGTGATCGTACTGGCCCCCTGAGAGGCATGACCGGTCATCAGCGCGATACTGGCAGCACGGAAGATCCCGACCGGGTCAATGCCATGATGCTCGTAGAATCGACTGTCTTCTGTGGCGACAAACGCTTTTATCATTTCAGGCGGGATTTGATTCAGCGTTAAGGGGACACGGCGTTTTTCGCCAAACTGAGCCATCAATTCTCCGTCGGCACTGTAGACTTGCATCGGCGTTTGCAGCCGCACATCTTTCAGTGTGTTTACATCGGGCAGCTGTGGCTCAATATACTTATAGAGGCCATAGACAGAGCCGACTCCCAGAAATACGCAAAAAATTGCGGAAATAAATAAATACTTTAAGAACTTCACCTGAAATATCCCACCAAAGGTCAACTGCATAGTTTATAAACAATTTCCGCGTAGTATAAAGGCAAGAAGATTGGTTTGATACGTCATTTTGCGCAACAGACACAGCGGAGGTGTCATTTATGAATTTTCAGCGCTGGAATGTCGGGCTTGATATTCAGCCGGGCTGTATTACTGCCCTGGGGGTACAGGCCCGGCGCAGAGGTTGGCAATTACGGCATTGGTGGCAGCACAGGTTACCTTCAGCAGGTACCGGCACTGTGGATATCGAAGGGCAGCGATCAGTATTGTTGTCTCTTCTGCGCCAGTGGCGTCGGCTGTTGCCTGCCCGGTTTTCGCTGAGGGTCGGTTTACCTCCGCATCTTGTCTCCCGCCGTGAACTTACACTACCACCGACCGTTATGTGCGAGCCGCAACTCGGGCGTTATATTCGGACCGCGGCGCGTCGCTGGTTTCCTGAAGGTACCGGACCTCTGGGGCTTGATTACACCTCTGAGCCGCTTTCTTCGGGAGGACTGACGGTGACGGTTGTAAACCAGGAGGTGCTTGATCAGTGGCAGGCATTATTCCGACAGGCAGGACTGAGCCCTGAGGTGTTTGATCTCTCGCCGGCCAGTCTGGCGATCATTATGGAAGCGCAGCAGCCGGAAAGGGATGGCATATTACTTCACTGCAGTGATGCCTTCTGGTTATGGGCTGCCCGCCGGCACGGGAAAATCAGCTACGGCTGGCAGTTTCGTCAGCAAATGACTGATGCCGATACCCTCTGCCGGCAGCAGTGTCCGGAGGCAGCATTCCGTCTCTGTTGCGGAGAAGATCTCCGGCAACCACTGCCCGGGTTTACGTTATGTCATCCTCTGCAGATGATTGCGCATCGGTACCCGCCTTTACCGGCCAATGATAATGGCTATGTACTGGCGACCGGCCTTGCTTTACGGCCGGAAGATAGCGTATGACCCGGGTGAATCTGTTGCCCTGGCGGGAAACCGCGATAAAACAACGGGCGCGCCACTGGATCATTCGCTACAGCACGTTGCTGATAGTTCTTACTCTTCTTTGTGCGGGTGGTCGTATCATGCTGCACAATCAGGTGCAGCAGATGCTTTTACTGGATGAGCAGCAACAGCAAGATCATTTACGGATAAACCGGCTCATTACCGGGCAGCAACAGCTTTCGCTGCGCCTGGAGGGCCTGAGGCAAAAAAGGGAAGCCCGCCGGTTACAACAGGAGCAACTGATACAATGGCGTCGCTTCTGGGCTGACTTACCGGAGCTGATGCCTGCATCGGTCTGGTTATTTTCTGTCAGCCGCCACGAAGGCGTGCTCATTTTTCGCGGGCAGAGCGACAGCGTTTCGCAACTGTTACGCTTTAACCGGCAACTTAAAGGGCATCCGTTTTTATACTCATCGGCTGTGCAGGAACTGGTCACGGTAGCAGAAGGCGGATATCGCTTTACGCTGACGGCCCGTCTGACCCCCGAACTTCACGAGACAGGGGGCGGAAATGCCTGAGTTTATCCTTTCTTTTTTATACCGCCCCCGGAGTCAGCAATGGCTGCTGTTTGTTCTGCTTGGCATGGGTAGTCTGGTTGCGGAGGTTGCGGTTCTGGACTTCCCTGCCTGGCGACTTTGGCAGCGGAGTGAAGTCCGTTATCTGCAGCAAACGACAGCGCTGAAACAGCAACGGAAAAAACTGGCATCTCTGCCTCCCCTGGCACAACTGCGGGAGTGGTGCCATGAGGCGACAATGCCTGAAGCTCCCCGGATAACACCGGTGGCGCTACTGACCCGACAGAATGTCAGGATCCGCCATTGGAAAAATGGTTCTCCGGCACAGATACAGTTATGGCTGAACTGGCCTGAGGTTAAAGATATTTTCGGACGTATTGCCTCGCTGTATCCGGCCTGGTCCGCTGGCGATTTTACTCTTGGTCGCCAGAACGATGTGCTGGAAATGACACTATGGCTGCATACCGGTGACTAGACGTGGGCTGTGGTGCCTTAGCCTGTTACTCAGTACAGCACAGGCAGAAGACCGGGACCCTTTTCAGCCTCCGGTAATCCGCCCGCAATGCCAGTTACCGGAGAAAGCAGATCTGCGTCAGTGGCAATTAAAGGGGACTTTATCTGATCAGACTCACCAGGCCGCCTATATTACGGGGCCCGGCGGCGGGCATTATTTCCTGCAGGCGGGAGAGTACCTGCCGGGGAGCGAATGGAAAGCCGAAAGGATCGGTCGCGGCAAGGTGTTGTTCCGTAATACCTCGGCATGCGAAAAGCCTTTATGGCAGTTATCACTGACCCGGGAGAGCACTTATGAGGAGTAATATCCTGTTATTGATGCTTGTTCTTACTGCCGGAACGGGGCGAGCGGCTGTATCGGACTCTCCTGTGACTCTGGACTTTGAGGAAGCACCGGTCACGCGGATTTTTTATTATCTTGCCGGGTTTCGGGATCTCAATCTGGTTATTGCCCCCGGGGTGACCGGGACATTGTCTTTGCGGTTACACGATATCGCCTGGCCCCGGGCGATATCACTGGTATCGGAAATGGCAGGGGTAAGGACAGTTCTGGACGAAAACATTTTACGGGTTTTCCCGGAAGGGCTGAGAGAAGACGATGCCGGACGCCGGAACAATCGTTCGTCTTCGCCTGTGATCACCCGACGTTTTACGTTGCGTAATACCGATGTCGCATCAATCAAACCATTACTGATGAGTGATCGTGCCGGTTTATTGAGTGCTTCAGGCCGCATCAGTGCGAACAGCCGGGCAAACATGCTTATTGTTCAGGATACCGCGGAGTCAGTCCGGAAAATTTCTGAGTGGTTAGACAGCTATGATGTCGCGATCCCTCAGGTAGAAATCACGGCACATATCATCACCATCAGTGAGGAAAGCTTACGTGAACTAGGAGTGGATTGGGGGTATCAGGGAGAACGCCTGCAGACAGACCCGGGAACGCTCTCTGTGCTGAATATTCCGCTGTCAGTGACCCCCGCATCTTTCACCGCCGGTATGACACTGACACGAATTAATGGACAACTGTTGAGTCTGGAGCTGAGTGCGCTTGAGCAGGAGCATCAGGCAGAAATTATTGCCAGCCCGCGTCTGATTACTTCGCATGGCAATATGGCGTCCATTAAACAGGGGACGGAAATACCTTATGTCGCCACCCAGGGCAAAAACGAAACGGCAACCGTGGAATTTAAAGAAGCCGTCTTAGGAATGCAGATCACACCTGAAGTGCTCGGAGAAGGAAATGTTCGCCTGACGATACAGCTCAGCCAGAATGTTCCGGGAAAAGCCTTACAAAAAGGGAGTAACGTACCGATAAGTATCGATAAGCAGGAAATTTCTACCCGGGTTACGGTACGTGATGGGCAGACTTTGGCGTTGGGGGGGATTTTTCAGCAAAATCAGAATAACCAGAGGAATAAGGTACCATTGTTGGGAGAAATTCCTTTTTTTGGTCAATTGTTTCGTCATGATGCACGTCAGCAGAATAAACGTGAGCTTGTGATATTTATTACCCCGCGGTTAATATTCCCCTGATCGCTCTCTCTGAAGGTGGCCGCTGACCGAATGCGCGTTGACGCGGCCCTGCATTTAGCATAAAAGATTGAGCGATTCCTTAAGTCCGGGGCCAAATACTAAAAAAACAGAGGCATGGTCAGGTTATTTTTGTGATTGCATGAATAATTGCCGGAAAAACAGGCAGACTATACAATCTCATCTTGCTCCGGAAGAGAAAGCTACCCCTGAGATCATTTAATTGGTTGCCAAACAGCCCAGAGTGTTGAGATAATTTTTCGTCTGACTCTTGTTAACGCTTATGAGGTCTCAGTTTCTGTCCCGACTGTCAGCAAGGCTGAACGCGGGGTATCATCAACGAATTCTTAGTAATACCGATAAAATGGCAGAGAAACGAAATATCTTTCTGGTTGGGCCTATGGGTGCCGGCAAAAGCACTATTGGTCGTCAGTTAGCTCAGCAACTCAATATGGAATTTTACGATTCCGATCAGGAAATTGAGCGACGTACCGGAGCTGATGTTGGCTGGGTATTTGATGTAGAAGGCGAAGATGGTTTTCGTGATCGTGAAGAAAAAATCATCAACGAGCTCACTGAAAAACAGGGAATTGTCCTGGCGACGGGTGGTGGCTCAGTAAAATCACGGGATACCCGTAATCGTCTTTCCGCTCGTGGTGTTGTTGTGTATCTGGAAACAACCATCGAAAAACAACTGGCACGCACACAGCGTGATAAACGACGTCCGTTACTCCAGGTTGACTCTCCTCCGCGGGAAGTTCTGGAAGAATTGGCCGATGAACGTAATCCTTTGTATGAAGAAATTGCAGATGTGACCATCAGAACCGATGAGCAGAGTGCTAAAGTGGTCGCAAACCAGATTATTCATATGCTGGAAAGTAATTAATTTGTTAGCGTAAAACAGACTCAGTCGCAGGGTATCGATCATTATGGAGCAGATCTCGGTCTCACTTGAAGAACGTAGTTATCCGATTACCATAGCTGCAGGTTTATTTGATGACCCTGCCTCCTACTGGCCTCTCAGTGCCGGTGATACCGCGATGGTGGTGACCAATGAAACGCTGGCACCACTCTATCTGGCGTCTGTGACACAGACATTATCTGATGCAGGTATTGCGGTTGACCAGGTGGTTCTTCCGGATGGCGAGCAATATAAAACGCTGGATGTCCTGGAGAAGATATTTACCGCTTTACTGGAAAAACCCCATGGCCGGGATACCACTCTGGTGGCTCTCGGGGGCGGGGTGATCGGTGATATGACCGGCTTTGCCGCGGCATGTTATCAACGGGGCGTCCGCTTCATTCAGATCCCTACCACCTTACTTTCACAGGTTGATTCTTCAGTCGGTGGAAAAACTGCAGTAAACCACCCGTTAGGTAAAAATATGATTGGGGCTTTCTACCAGCCCGCATCGGTCATTATTGATACCCGTTGTCTGAAAACGCTGCCGCTACGTGAGTTGTCGTCCGGACTGGCGGAAGTCATTAAATACGGTATCATTCTGGATTATGACTTTTTTGTATGGCTTGAACAGCATATGGATAAGCTGATGGCCCTGGATGAACCGACGATTGCCCGCTGTATCCGCCGTTGCTGTGAACTCAAAGCTGAAGTTGTTGCAGCGGATGAGCGTGAGTCCGGGGTCAGGGCTTTGCTGAATCTGGGACACACCTTCGGGCACGCGATTGAAGCGCATATGGGCTACGGCAACTGGTTACACGGTGAAGCGGTCGCCGCCGGAATCGTGATGGCTGCGAAAACAGCCGAACGTTGTAATGGTTTTACCTCAGCCGAAACAGAGCGCATTATTGCGCTGCTGGCGCGGGCCGGACTTCCGACCCGTGGGCCGGCTGAAATGAGCGCAGAACAATATTTGCCTCACATGCTGCGTGATAAAAAAGTGCTGGGCGGAGAGTTACGTCTGGTACTGCCTTGTAAAACAGGCCAGGCAGAGGTGAGAAGTGGTGTAGCACATGATATTGTTTTAGCGGCGATCAATGATTGTCAGCCAGACTGATATACGACAGAGCTTGTTCTGCTGCACACAGGTAGCGGGATACTAACGGTTAAGCACGAGGTGGTTTAATGGATGAGTTCCAGCCGGAAGATGAGTTAAAACCTGACGCCAGTGATCGTCCTGCTGCGCGAACCCGTAAATCATCACCCAAGCCAAAGTTACCGAAACTACCGCAGCTCCCGCAGTTACCGGTATCGAAGCAGCATATTATGATTGCTATCGGTATTCTGGTTCTCCTGCTCCTCATCCTCGGTATTGGCGCTGCCCTGAAAGGCCCTTCTCAGTCCCCGGTATCAGGAAACACGACATCTTCCGGAGGAGAAGGGAAGTCTATTGATCTTTCCGGTTCCTCTGTGATGAATAACACACCGGGATCAACCACCGATGCGCCACCACCGCCAGTCGCGGGTAGCGATACGGAAGGGAAGCCTGCGTCTCAGTCTGATGGGCAATCTGTATCGCCTTCTGCCCCGACCTCCGCGCCGGTTACTCCGGCACAGCCTGACACAGCACAGAACGGTATCAGTGCTGACGGGATGACGGCACCGGTCGCCAGTCAGACAACGTTGCCGACCGCGCCAGCGACACTGGGACTGAGCGGAAAAAATAACGGTATGGCATCGGGTAATCGTTCAGCCAATACCTCGCCATCTTCACCGGCGTCGGTACCTTCTGTTCCACACCATGCAATGCAGAAACCCCATGTCAGCGAGCATAACGTCGCGGCAGAACGTCGTGAGCGTGAGGCGCGCATTACCGAACAACGCCGCAGGGAAGAACAGCACCGTGTCACAGAACAACGTCGGGTCGCTGAGCAGCGTCGTGTAGCGGAACCGCGTCGCGTTACTGAGCATACGGTGAAAGAGCCCCGCAAAACGGTCACAGCTTCCGAACCGGCCATGCATGAATCGAAACCTGTCAGCGTGGCGCGTAAAAATGCCTCTGAGGCGGTAGCTCAGATACCTTCGGGTGAGTACACAATACAGCTGAGTGGTGCGACACACAGAGGATCCCTGAATGCATGGGCCAGACAACAAAACCTTACCGGTTACCATGTTTATGAAACGCAGCGTAACGGGCAGCCCTGGTATGTGTTAGTGAGAGGTTCTTATGCAACCTCTGCTGAAGCTAAGCAGGCTATCAGTACCCTTCCTGAAGCTGTACGGGCGAAAAGTCCATGGGTTAAACCTTTAAGTCAGGTCAGGAAAGAGGCTGCTAAGTGATAATTATCGGGGCTGCAACAGGCAGCCCCACTGATAAGCGCAGATCTGCTGTCGGTCTATCCGCAGCCATTAATGAAATAATTTTTACTACGACAGCATGAAAAAACACCGCGCTTTCCTGAAGTGGGCAGGGGGTAAATACCACCTGCTGGATGATATTCGGCAATACTTACCTGAGGGCGATTGTTTAATCGAGCCCTTTGTAGGTGCCGGTTCAGTATTTCTGAATACAGATTACAAAAGTTATCAGCTGGCTGATATTAATAGTGACTTGATTAATCTCTACAACATTATCAAGACCAATAGTACGGCGTTTATTGCAGACTCCCGTCGGTTGTTTACCGCGGAGTTTAATGACCCTGATGTCTACTATGCCCAGCGGATAATTTTCAATCAAAGCAGAGACCCTTATGAACGGGCACTGTTGTTCCTCTATCTGAACCGCCACGGTTATAACGGCCTATGCCGCTATAACCTGAGCGGAGAGTTTAACGTGCCTTTTGGCCGTTACCGTAAGCCTTATTTCCCCGAAGCCGAACTGTTATGGTTTGCTGAGCGTGCACAGCAGGCGACTTTTGTTTGTCAGTCTTACAGCACAACAATGAGTCAGGCGCGCTCCGGATCAGTCGTGTATTGTGATCCTCCTTACGCACCACTTTCGGCGACGGCAAACTTTACCGCCTATCACACGAACAGTTTCAATCTTGCTGAACAGGTACATCTGGCTGAACTGGCGGCAAAACTGGCAAGGGAAAATGCAGTCCCTGTGTTAATCTCTAATCATGATACTGAGTTAACTCAGCAGTGGTACGGTGAAGCAGTAAAGTATGTAGTGAAGGCTCGCCGTTCTATCAGCCGCAATATAAACGGGCGCACTAAGGTTAACGAATTACTGGCGCTTTACCGCTAAGCTGAGCATAGTCAGGTCTATTTCTCAGGTAATTTAACCGGGCACAACCCTCGGGAGAACAGAATGAAAGACTATTTGATAGCCCCCTCGATTTTGTCGGCTGACTTCGCCAGGCTGGGAGAGGACACCGCAAAAGCACTGGCTGCCGGGGGAGATGTTGTTCATTTCGACGTAATGGATAACCATTACGTGCCTAACCTGACCATGGGGCCGATGGTGCTTAAAGCTCTGCGTGATTACGGTATCACGGCTCCCATAGATGTCCATCTGATGGTGAAACCTGTTGATAGTCTGGTCCCTGAATTTGCGAAAGCGGGTGCCAGCATCATTACTTTCCACCCGGAAGCTTCAGAGCATATCGATCGTACCTTACAGCTGATTAAAGAACATGGCTGCAAAGCAGGTCTGGTATTCAACCCGGCAACACCGCTGAACTATCTTGATTACGTCATGGATAAGATTGATGTGGTTCTGTTAATGTCGGTGAACCCTGGTTTTGGGGGGCAAAGTTTTCTTCCGTCGACACTGAATAAACTCCGTGATGTGCGTAAACGTATCGACCACAGTGGTTTTGATATCCGCCTTGAAGTGGATGGCGGGGTAAAAACTGACAATATTGCTCAGATTGCCGCGGCCGGAGCCGATATGTTTGTCGCCGGTTCAGCGATTTTTGGTCAGCCTGACTATAAAAAAGTGATCGAAGAAATGCGTCGGGAACTGGAGAGTGCTAATGGATCATTTCACTGATATACGGGCTGTTGCATTCGATCTCGACGGCACGCTGACTGACAGCATTCCCGGCCTGGCAGAGGCTATCAATCTCACGTTGAAAACACTGAGTTTTCCTGCCGCCGGTGTGGGCCGGATCGCGACCTGGGTAGGAAACGGGGCAGATGTTCTGGTGGAGCGTGCCCTGACGGATGCTCTTGGTCACACGCCTGCCACCACTGAGTTTGAACAAGCCCGGCAGTTATTTAATAGTTATTATGCACAAACGGCTGAACACGGCAGTGAATTGTTCCCGGCCGTACAGGAAACCCTGCGGACATTACATCAACAACAGCTGCCGATGGCCATTGTGACCAACAAGCCGACGCCATTTGTTGCCCCCTTGCTGGAATCACTGGGGATTGCCGATATGTTCTCACTGGTTATCGGCGGGGACGATGTGGTAGTGAAAAAACCACATCCGGCGGCAATTTACCTGGTTTTAGGTAAATTCGGGCTTCATCCGCATGAATTATTGTTTGTTGGTGATTCACGAAATGATATTCAGGCAGCGAAGTCTGCAGGTGTCCCCTGTGCCGGTCTGACCTATGGATATAACTACGGAGAGCCCATCGCGGACAGTAAGCCGGATCGGGTATTGAATACGTTTGACCAACTTTTGCCCGTACTTGGGCTGTAAGGAATCAGGAAGAAATTTATGAGTAAACCCATTGTTTTTAGTGGCGCACAGCCTTCAGGTGAACTAACCATTGGTAATTACATGGGGGCTCTTCGTCAATGGGTACAGATGCAGGATGATTACCACTGCATCTACTGTATTGTTGACCAGCACGCGATTACTGTCCGTCAGGATCCGCAAGCGCTGCACAAAGCAACACTGGACACCCTGGCACTGTACCTGGCCTGTGGTATTGATCCTGAAAAATCGACCATTTTTGTCCAGTCTCATGTGCCGGAACATGCGCAGCTTTCCTGGTTGCTTAATTGCTACACCTATTTTGGTGAGCTGAGCCGCATGACACAGTTCAAAGATAAATCTTCCCGTTATGCTGAAAATATTAACGCCGGTCTGTTCGACTATCCGGTGTTAATGGCCGCAGACATCCTGCTTTACCAGACCAACCAGGTGCCGGTAGGCGAAGATCAGAAACAACACCTGGAGCTAAGCCGGGATATTGCTCAGCGCTTTAATGCCATTTACGGCGATATCTTCCGTATTCCGGAGCCTTTCATTCCGAAATCAGGTGCGCGCGTGATGTCATTGCTGGAACCGACCCGTAAAATGTCGAAGTCGGATGATAACCGCAATAATGTGATCGGCCTGCTGGAAGACCCGAAATCGGTCGTGAAGAAGATTAAACGTGCAGTGACCGACTCTGATGAGCCACCGGTAGTTCGTTATGATGTGAAAAATAAAGCCGGCGTTTCTAACCTGCTGGATATTCTTTCCGGAGTTACCGGTCAGTCTATCCCTGAGCTGGAACAGGAATTCAGCGGTAAAATGTATGGTCATCTTAAAGGCGCGGTAGCAGAAGCTGTTGCCGGAATGGTCGGCGAATTGCAACAGCGGTTTGAACACTATCGTAATGATGAAGCTTTACTGAATAAGATTATGAAAGAAGGCGCGGAAAAGGCCAGCAGCAGAGCCCGTGAAACGCTGGATAAGGTGTATCAGGCTGTAGGATTTGTTGGCCGTCCTCAGTAAAGTATACCCGCAGTCATAAAAGACTAAAAAGCCACCGTCAGGTGGCTTTTTAGTCAGATAACGCCGGTATCCCGGCGCCGGAGTGAACCGCAGTGATGATTAGCGGGATGCAGATGTGCTATGCAGCCGGTGTCTGGTCACAAATCCCAGGCCGATACAAAGGATAAACACGACCGCATACAGACCATTTGCAGTCAGCAGCGCAGCATGTGGCCCGCTGTGTTCTACGATAGGACTGGTTACAACAAAGGTCAGCATTGTACCGATAGTGCCGCAGGTCAGGATAAAGTTAACCAGCTTCGGTGATGACACTTTGGTTTGCTGTGAACCCAAAGTAATAATGGTGGTATAAATGGCACTTGAGAAGAAACCTAATGCCATAATAATCAGGTGGAGCATCGGGATTGCCTGGTCATGAGTAAACCAGTACATCAGCAGTGTTGCCAGAGCGGTGAGCACCACCAGAATTTTCTGCAGGTCAAAGAAGCGCAGTACGACACTGAACACCCACATTCCTACCATATAAGCCGTCCAGAAATTACCTACCAGTTGGCCGGCATCAGAAATCTGCATACCTAGGTTTTTAGTCGCATATTCCGGTACCCAGGAAATAAAGCCCAGTTGTCCCAGAATGTAGCATAGGGCAGCCAGTGCCAGCAGGAATACTCCGCTTCCCCATTTTTCTTTTCCGGTCTGTTCTTTGTCGCTGTTTTTGGTCAGTACCGGGAATTCCATCATCAGTGTGAGTACAAAGATAACCACGTAGATGAGTCCGATACAGCAATATACCCAGTACCAGGGCAGGTGACGGGCCAGAAGAATACCCGCGATGATAGGGAACAGAGTTCCGGCCATGCTGAAGAAGGAGTCAGTGAACAGCAGGCGCGAACCGCGCTGACGGCCTTCATAAAGATGGGTGATCAGGAAAGTACCAATCGACATGGTAATACCGCTAACCACACCCAGGACAAACATACAGACGGAGAATATTGCAATACTGTGCCCGGTAATCAGCCCCGCAATTGCCAGCAACATCAGGATAAAGCCAAAAATCAGCTGGCGTTTCAGAGGGATAATTTCCATCAGCCAGGCATTCAGGAAAATAGCGGCCAGGATCCCCGCATTAAGAAAAGTGAACGTATTACTCATACTGGACACCGGCACATTAAAGTACCGGGCAATATTATCCATGACCATCCCTGTCACGATAACTAATGCACCCGTTAGTGCATAAGAAAAAAAACTAATCCAGGTCAGGCCAATTCTGTTGGTCTTTGTCATTGTCGACACCCTAATAAGAAGAGAAATACTGGTTATAACGGCACAGGTAAAGAGTGAACCGTGATCTGCAAAAATAATCAATGCAAAATCATACCTTTATTGCATTAAATGTGTGATGTTCTTCAAATGTTTGTCCCGGCAGAGTGATTTTTTCCTGTGGTTAACCGTGCCATCACCCGGTAAACGTCTGGTTCTTACCTGTTTATATCACTACAATTAGTCGGATTTTTTGCACTATCTATCTAATCAGGGAGTTTTTATGTTGAAACGTACTTTGGCGACAGCTTTCACTTTGTTAGCTCTCTCTTCTGTCTCTGTATCGGCACTGGCCGATACCCATGTATTACTGACTACGACGGCAGGTAATATTGAGCTGGATCTTAATGATCAGAAAGCACCGGTGAGCGTTAAGAATTTTGTCAGCTACGTCAACAGCGGCTTTTATAACAATACTATTTTCCATCGGGTGATCCCGGGGTTCATGATCCAGGGCGGCGGGTTTACTGCAGATATGCAGCAGAAAACCGCAGGTGCGCCTATCCGTAATGAAGCTGACAATGGTTTGCAGAACGTCCGTGGCACCATTGCCATGGCCCGTACTGCGGATAAAGATAGTGCAACCAGTCAGTTCTTTATTAATGTGGCGGATAATGCATTCCTGAATCACGGTCAGCGTGATTTCGGGTACGCGGTCTTTGGTCGCGTTGTCAAAGGCATGGATGTGGTGGATAAGATTTCGCAGGTGGCTACCACGTCGAGTGGTCCTTACGAAAATGTTCCTGCTAAACCGATTGTGATCACTTCAGCAAAAGTCTTACCATAATCTGATGCGGTCAGTGGAGTACAGGGTTATTGCACTGACTTTACTCCGATACCATTCTCTGCCACAGTCAGCAGAGAGTGGTGCATTTGCATTGATGCGATCCGCTACCTCCCCGGTAACTGCCAGACAGAGATTACTTTCATGCTGCTCCTCATCGATAACTACGACTCCTTTACCTGGAATTTATTTCAGTATTTCAGCCTGACCGGAGTGGATGTCCGCGTTGTTCGGAATGATGCGATCACCCTTGAGGAGATGTGCCGATTACCTCTGACTCACCTGGTGATTTCTCCCGGACCATGTACACCGGATCAGTCCGGTATTTCTATGGCGGCCATTCGCCATTTTGCTGGTAAAATTCCTATTCTCGGGGTCTGCCTGGGGCACCAGGCGATAGTCAGTGTCTTTGGTGGTAAGGTAGTCCGTGCACGCCAGCCGATACATGGTAAAACATCAGCGATTATCCATCGCGGTATCGGCGTGTTCCGTCGGTTGAATAATCCACTGACGGTAACACGTTATCACTCACTGATCGCCGAGCAAGCCTCACTGCCGGAATGTCTGGAAATCACGGCCTGGACTGAGGTGAACGGTGAGCCCGACGAAATTATGGCTATCAGACATAAAACACTGCCTGTGGAAGGGGTACAGTTCCACCCGGAAAGTATTCTGAGTGAGCAGGGAGTGGAATTATTAAAAAATTTTGTGACTCAGGCCGGCTAAAGATTGCCTTTAAGTGATTTTTTATGCATATTTTATGGATTATTATTTAATCAGTCAGTGAATTAATCAGGCGGGGCAGGATATGGCACAAGAGAATATGGCAGTAACCCGGGAAACCTTTGATCAGGTTATTTTACCGGTTTATGCACCGGCGCAGTTTGTTCCGGTCAGGGGAAAAGGAAGCCGGGTCTGGGATCAACAGAATAAAGAATATGTCGACTTTTCCGGCGGTATTGCAGTAACGGCATTGGGCCACTGTCACCCGGCGCTGGTGAATACACTAAAAGTGCAGGGTGAAACGTTATGGCATACCAGTAATGTATTCACTAACGAACCGGCACTCCGTTTAGCCAGCAAACTTATCTCAGCGACCTTTGCGGAGCGGGTTTTCTTCGCTAACTCCGGAGCAGAAGCAAACGAAGCTGCCTTTAAATTAGCCCGTTACTATGCTTCCGTCCGCCATAGTCCGTATAAAACTAAAATTATTGCCTTCCATCATGCCTTTCATGGCCGGACGTTGTTCACGGTCACGGTCGGAGGGCAACCTAAATATTCCGACGGTTTTGGCCCTAAACCGGCCGATATTATCCATGTCCCTTTTAATGACCTCGATGCGGTAAAAGCTGTTATTGATGATCATACCTGTGCGATTGTTCTGGAACCTATTCAGGGCGAAGGGGGTATTACGCCGGCCACGCCTGAATTTATGCAGGGATTACGAGAGCTGTGCGATCAGCATCAGGCTTTGCTGGTGATGGATGAAGTTCAGAGCGGGATGGGACGTAGCGGTAAACTTTTCGCTTATGAGCACTATAGCGTGAAACCGGATATTCTGACAACCGCCAAAGCATTGGGTGGCGGTTTCCCTGTCAGTGCGATGCTAACCACACAGGAAATCGCTTCTGCAATGACTCCGGGGACACACGGGACAACCTATGGCGGGAACCCGCTGGCCTGTGCGATTGCAGAAACCGCACTGGATATCATCAATACACCGGAAGTCCTTGCGGGCGTAGAACAACGCCGCCAATGGTTTTATGAAGAACTGGAGAAGATTAACCAGCGCTTCTCCCTGTTTACCGAAATCCGTGGTAAAGGGTTACTGATTGGCGCAGAACTGAAAGATGAGTACAAACCGAAAGCACGGGATCTTCTACACGCTGCAGCCGATGCAGGTGTGATGATCCTGACGGCCGGTAACGGCGTGATCCGGTTTGCACCTTCACTGGTCATTTCAGAGCAGGATATTCGTGAAGGAATGGCCCGGTTAGCCACCGCCGCAGAAAAACTTTTTGGCTGAGACGGGAAGCTGTCAGGTGACAGCGGTATTGCTGTCACCTGGCTTACTTAGGGCTGCTTTTTTTGCTGAGCAGCCATTGACCGTGATGAGGGCGCTGACGCCAGACCAGGGAGGAAATCGTCCGCATCACCTTCAGATGGCTTAATATCTGGTTCAGTTGTCGTTCCACAATAGTAACCGGCCCCAGAGGAATTTTAATCTCTTCATCCATCACATTCCTGCTGTGATCCTCCTCGCTGTGAAAATCGAGTCGTTGCTGACATTGCTGTAAGGCCACTTCGCAGGATTGCAAATACTTTTCCGCCAGATCAGGCGTCAGCATCGTATGCTCACGTGAAAGCGTCGTCAGCACATTGATATGCTCGACAATAAACTGACTGTGTGTCACCCAGAGGTGCATTTCGCTAAGGTATTCGGTATCAAAGCCCGGTTCCTGCATAGCCTGGTTCAGGGAGCTGAACAGTGCATTGTGTTGCTGGTTAGCTTTTATCCTGATAGCTTCGGCCTCTTCTGCCCCGGGGGACGGCCCGAGAAGGACTTGCAGCGCTTTCTGATAGGTGGACAGGACATCCTGAGCATTTTGCCTCAGTAAGGCACTCTGCCATTGTGGCCATAACCACAGCATGCCGGCGAAAGAAATCAGGCAACCGAGCAGGGTATCCAGCAGGCGCGGTACCAGAAAGTGTGCACCGTTCAGTGCGAGCAATTGCAGGCTATACACTGCGGTCACGGTAGTACCGATAGTGGCCCAGCCGTAGTATTGCCGTGAGAACAGGTTGCTGAACAGGGTAAGCAGCAGCATAGTCAGTAAAATGGCGGGTTCCGGTGTGGCGAGCTGTAAGGAAAGCGCGGCAATAATCAGCCCGGCAAACGTCCCTAAGGCCCGGTGCTGTATCCTCACACGGGTAGCGTTATAACTGTTCTGGCTGACCAGAATAATGGTCATCAGTACCCAATAAGGCTTGGGCATGTTCAGCGACAGCGCAAGGGTACTGGCCACCAGAAGCATTACCGAAAAGCGACCGGCTGTGCGTAATGCCGTCGATTTTAATGACAGATAACTGCGTAATGCACTCAGGAAAGGTAACCGGCGTTTACTGTCAGCCATTACATCACGGCGGTAAAGCGGAGCCCGTGACTGCAGTACTTTTGCAATTTTAGAGAAGTGATATCCGAAGAAAGACCCCACCGGATTATCCGGGTGTTCACGGGCAATATTTTGCAAGTCTGCCAGTGATCCTGCCATTGAAAAATGTCCGGGAATTTGATGATAAAGAATATTATCTGCGGTACTCCTCAGCTGCGTACAAATTTCATCGGCGTTTTGTTTAATGATCGCGGCAGAACCACTTTTTTGGATCAATGTGCGCACATCGTCCGTTTCACCCAGCGTGACGGAAATATGTTCCTGTAAATCTTCAGCCATGATAAAGGTGCGGATCAGATATTTCTCGCGGCTGTTTTTGTCGGCAGACAACATATGGATCTGCTGGTAGGCGGTAGTGATCAGGTCGACGATTTTTTGCTGCCGGTTTAACAGCGCAGGCAACGATTTTTCCGTGTCTGTCGGGTCTGTTGTGGTCAGCAGGTGATATTTATCTTCGCAATAGCTGGCCAGCGCCCGATAGAGCAGACTGAGCGTTTCGCGCAGGGGCTGATCTTTCGACAATCTGAACCAGAACCAGTTAAAAAGCCCGTACCAAAGGGTTCCGCCGCCATACAGTAACGGTGGCCCCCAGAGAGGCATCCGCCCTGTCAGGCTGAGTGTGAAGGTCATGGCGATAAGCGCACCGGGTAACAGCCGGCCATACAGGGGGCTTATCTCTCCGCACACGCCAATCAATAAGGGCAGGGTAAAAACGATAAAGGGTAGCGGAACATGTCGCAGTAATAACCACTGCAACAGGAAACTGCTGAAGGCAAACAGCATTCCTCCGAGGACGATTCGCTCAAAGAAACGGCGGTGTGGGGTATCCAGTCCGGCGATATTACAGCAGGCAGGGATAAGGGAAAACAGCAAACCTTTCTGCAGGTTGCCTGTTAGCCCGCCAATCAGAACAGGCAGGAAAACGACCAGTGTCTGGCGCAATGCATAGTTAACTTCGGGGTGATAAATCAGTCGGCGCCACATCGAATACAATCGCTGATAAAAAGTAAAACAGAACACGGTAGCGGCAGGCTACCGTGTGGATGGGAAGTTAACGGGTCCCGTAGACGACGATCGTCTTGCCGTGAGCAGAAATCAGATTCTGATCTTCCAGCATTTTAAGAATTCGTCCGACGGTCTCCCGTGAACAGCCGACAATTTGTCCTATTTCCTGGCGGGTAATTTTAATCTGCATCCCGTCCGGATGGGTCATAGCATCAGGCTGACGTGCTAAATTCAGCAATGTCTGGGCAATACGGCCTGTGACATCAAGGAATGCCAGATTACCGACTTTTTCGGACGTTACCTGTAACCGGCGCGCCATCTGTGAAGATAAACGCATCAGAATTTCGGGGTTCACCTGAATGAGTTGTCGGAATTTTTTATAAGAGATTTCAGCAACCTCACATGCCACTTTGGCACGTACCCAGGCGCTGCGTTCCTGATCTTCTTCAAAAAGTCCCAGTTCACCGATGAAATCTCCCTGGTTAAGATAAGAAAGGATCATCTCTTTTCCTTCTTCATCTTTAATTAAAACAGCCACGGAGCCTTTCACAATATAGTACAGGGTTTCTGCTTTCTCACCCTGGTGGATAAGGGTACTTTTGGAAGGATACTTATGAATATGACAATGGGACAGGAACCATTCGAGTGTAGGGTCTGTTTGTGGTTTACCGAGAACCATTCTCTTTTATCCTCTGTTGTAATCGTGCCGGAAATACAGGGGTAAGCTCCTGCCAGGCAAGGAAGTCATAGGGTATTTTTATTGGCAATTACCGCAGAAAAGCAGATTTTGTTCCGGAGCTTTCTACCGTTTCACCATAATTGTAATCTGATAAAAAAATGTCTCACTCTTTGTTTGTAGCACACACTGGCGCAACTGTCTCCTGTTGTATGTTCAGACTGTAACGAATGCCAGCAGATTGCTGTTTATCCTTTGAAGGAGTAATCTGAAACCTGTTTTTTCAGAGCAGAGAGTAAGCATAATGCAGGCACGCGTAAAATGGGTTGAGGGACTCAGCTTTATCGGAGAATCGGCTTCCGGACATCAGGTATTAATGGATGGAAACTCGGGCGATAAAGCGCCAAGCCCGATGGAAATGGTGCTGATGGCCACCGGAAGTTGCAGCGCCATCGATGTGGTTTCAATCCTGCAAAAGGGGCGTCAGGATGTGGTGGACTGTGAAGTTAAACTGACCTCTGAGCGCCGGGAAGAGGCACCTCGTTTGTTTACGCATATTAATCTGCATTTTGTCGTCACGGGGCGCAGTCTGACGGATGCTGTGGTTGAACGAGCTGTCACATTGTCTGCTGATAAGTATTGCTCAGTGGCACTGATGCTGGGGAAAGGTGTGGAAATTACGCATAGCTTTGAGGTGATAAGCCTTTGAAAGCCTATTGAGTGCCATCATGGCACTCAATACGGTCTACTGAAACTGCTTTTCTTCCATTAACCGCTTCACCAGTGGTGTCATGATTAACTCCATTGCCAGCCCCATTTTTCCGCCCGGCACGACCAGTGTATTAATGTGCGAAATAAAAGACCCCTGAATCATCGCCAGCAGGTAGGGGAAGTTAATGGCTTCCAGTCCCCGGAAATGAATTACCACAAAACTTTCATCTAATGAAGGGATGGTTTTGGCAGCAAATGGGTTAGAGGTATCGACGGTCGGAACCCGCTGAAAATTGATATGGGTACGGGAGAATTGCGGTGTTATGTAGTTAACATAATCATCCATGGAGCGAACCACTGAGTCCATCACCGCTTCCCGGGAATGGCTACGTTCGCGGGTATCCCGGACCAGTTTTTGAATCCACTCCAGGTTGACAATCGGGACGACACCGACCATCAGATCCACTTTATCTGCGACGTTGTACTGATCCGTGACAATTCCGCCATGTAACCCTTCGTAAAATAAAACATCGGTATCATCAGGCAGAGGTTGCCAGGGCGTAAACGTGCCCGGTACCTGCTTCCAGGGCACAGCTTCATCATAAGTATGGAGATACTTGCGGGAGCGGCCGGTTCCCTGAGTTCCGTACTCAACAAAGGTCTGTTCCAGCATTGCGAAATCGTTGGCTTCAGGGCCAAAGTAGCTGATATGCCGGCCGGAATCTCTGGCTTTGCGTATGGCAACATCCATTTCCGGGCGACTATAACGGTGAAAGCTGTCCCCCTCAATTTCGGCGGCCCGGATATTCAGCTGCTGGAAGATTTTTCTGAATGCCAGACTGGTGGTGGTGGTTCCGGCCCCGCTAGAGCCTGTGACGGCAATGATTGGATGTCTGGCGGACATTAGGCTGTGCTCCCTGAATTCGTTCGGCTGACTGCATTGTTAGCATGTCTGCCGGGACCTGTCATCACTCAGGTGAGCAGAATTTATCTGTTCTGTCTGAAGGTACTGGCCTGCATTAACGACACTGATTCGTTCAGTTCAGACCAGACCACCACGATTTCACCGGCCGTAAGCTGACGATGAATATCCTGTGTTTTTTCCTCCAGCGTTCGTTCTTCTTCACCGTAATCGGTACCTTCACGGAGGACAAACGATTCGATCAGGTTATTCAGCGTCTCAGGATTGAGTTGTTGCCAGGGAATAATCATGCTTTTTTATCCAGCCAGGTTGAAAGCCATTGGGGGATCCGTTTCTCCAGCCACATGACCGGACGGGTTAATGTTCCGCTGACAAAACCGACATGCCCGCCATATTGGCTGAGCTGATAGGTAATGCTGGGCGAAAGATGCTCCGGGTTCGGGATAACGTCCGGTACCATAAAGGGATCATCCTGAGCATGGATAATCAGCAGCGGTTTTTCAACACCTGAAAGCATCGGCATACCGCTGGCTCGCCGGTAGTAGTCGGTCGCGTCGGCAAAACCGTGTATTTTCGAGGTAACTTCGTCATCAAAGTCTCGTAACCGGTGGATCTGCTTCAATCGCTCAGGAGAAACCGACAGTAATTCCGGGTAAGCTTTCATTTTCCGGCGGGCACTCTTCTTCAGCTGTGACAACAGGTAAAACTGATAAAAGCGTGAGAAGCCCTGTTCCAGTTTAGAACTGCAGGGCTCAAGCATCAGCGGGGCAGAGACGATGACTCCCGCATCCAGCAGACAGTCACTTCCCTGAGAACCCATCAGACAAGCCAGCATATTACCCCCGAGGGAGAACCCAATCGCTGCAGTGGGCACTTTTCCGTAGGTTTCCTGCAACCACTGCAAAAAGTAGCTGGCATCGCCAATTTCACCGGAATGATAGCTTTGCGTCATGCGATTAGGTGCTTTGCCGCAGCCGCGAAAATGCATCACAACACCCAGCCATCCCTGCTTTTTAATCGCAGAAAGCAGGCCATGGGCATAAGGGCTGTTAATACTGCCTTCCAGGCCGTGAAAAATCACGGCTCGGGGCTTGTGGCGTGCGTGTTCCGGGTCTTCGCTCCAGGCAAGATCGACAAAATCACCATCAGGCAATTCCAGTCTCTGCCAGCAGGGTTTGATCCGGACAATACGTCTCAGGATCCTGGGCAGGAGCGTCTGAAGGTGAGGGTTTTTCAGTTGAGCAATCGGTGTGAAATGCTCATCTGTGATACGACAATTATTCATGTTGTCGGGACTTGTCTGATCCATAACTCACTGTATATTTAAACGGTTTAATTTCATCCTAAGACAGGAAAGGTGCCACGCATGGAAATGGGGTTATTTCTTTCACTACTTGGCTTCCTATGGGTTGCCGCGATCACACCTGGCCCTAATAATATGTTACTTACTGCATCCGGCGCCAACGTTGGTTTTTTTCGCAGTATTCCGCTCATGCTTGGCATCATGCTGGGTATGCAACTCATGCTGCTGTTGGTCGCTTTTGGTATCGGCGGCCTCATTCTGATTTATCCGGCGCTTCACTTATTGCTCAAAATTGCGGGCAGCCTCTATTTACTCTGGCTGTCATGGAAAATCGGCAGTGCCCCTTATGAAGTGCTTGAGGTAGACCTTTCTCCGGACAGAGGGAAAGCCATGCCATTCTGGCAGGGAGGTCTGCTGCAGTTGATCAACCCTAAAGCCTGGTTGATGTCATTAGGCGCAGTTGCCAGTTTCAGCCTTGCCGGAGCAGAATATCGTTCGTCTGTACTTGCCATCAGTTTCGCGATGTTTCTGGTCAACCTTGTGGCCGGTATCATTTGGCTGGGCTTTGGGACGATGATTGGCCGCTGGCTTAAAAGCCCGCAGGCATGGAAAATCTTTAATATCTTTATGGGGCTGCTCACCGCATCCTGTGTCATTCTGATCTGGCTTTAGACACTCATCGGCCCGGCAGGCAGTCATGACCCGGGTTCAGCGGAGACAATTGACTGAACCATTATATCAGGGGATCGTATGCTGATAATGCAGAATATTCCCTGAAAACCCGGCGACAAATTTATTGTTTTCCCGGCAGACAGGCAAGTCTTTATTCATCGAATCGGCTGAATTGTTAACAGCACCGGCTACGCAGTGAGTGGCCGGTGACTGTCCTGGTTATCGCGTTTGACTCACCGCGAACCTCATGTTGCCGGTACTATACCGGCTATAACGCATGAAAAATTAAGGGGTCAGCCTTATTCTGCTGACTGCATCTGTTCCAGTTGCTCCTGAAGTTCCAGCCACTCCATTTCACAGGTTTCCAGAGCTGACTGGCTTTCCGCCTGTACTTTCAGGGCAGCGGTCAGGTCATCTTTGCGTGCAGCATCATACAGTTCCTGCTGACCAAGCAACGCTTCATTCTCGCTGAGGGTATTCTGTAATAACGCCATTTGCTTTTCGATTTTATCTATCTTTTTCCTGACCGGTTGTGTCAGGGCCCGGAGTTCAGCATCACGACGTTTCTGGTCTTTGCGTGCCTGGGCGGAATTACCCTGAGCTGCGGCAGGGGCCTCTTTGACCACGCTGTTTTTCTGCTGTTCTGTCAGCCACTGCTGGTAGTCTTCGAGATCGCCATCGAATACATCCACATTACCGGCATCGACCAGATACAGGTCATCAGTGGTTGCACGGATAAGATGCCGGTCATGCGAAACGACGACCAGAGCCCCTTCATAATCAATTAATGCTTCTGTCAGTGCCTGACGCATATCCAGGTCGAGATGGTTGGTCGGTTCATCCAGCAATAGCAGGTTAGGACGTTCCCAGACGATCAACGCCAGCACCAGTCGGGCTTTTTCTCCCCCCGAGAAGCGTTGTGTCATCTCTGTAACTTTATCTCCCTGAAAACCGAAGCCGCCCAGGTAATCCCGTAACTGTTGTTCGCTGACCTGAGGAGAGGCCTGACGCTGCAGGTGTTGTAATGGTGAATCCTCTGCACGCAGGTACTCCAGCTGGTGCTGTGCGAAATAGCCCGCTTTAATGCCTTTCGCCAGAGCAACCTCGCCCTGCTGAGGGGATAACTCACCGGCTAACAACTTAATCAGCGTAGATTTCCCTGCGCCGTTACGGCCCAGTAACCCGATGCGTGAACCGGGAACCAGATTAAGTTTTACGGAATTCAGGATCACCCGGTCATCATAGCCGGCGGTGACTTTTTCCATTTTCAGTAACGGGTTGGGCAGGCTCTCCGGTGGTAAGAAACTGAAGCTGAAAGGATTATCCACATGTGCCGGGGCAATGAGTTCCATGCGTTCCAGCATTTTAATCCGGCTTTGGGCCTGACGGGCTTTTGTCGCCTTTGCACGAAAACGGTCGATATAATGTTGCAGATGGGCGACTTTCGCCTGCTGGCTTTGATAAAGCGACTGTTGCTGTGCCAGTTTGGTGGCTCGCTGCCGTTCAAAGTCACTGTAATTACCGGTGTATTCAAACAGGTTTTCCTGCTCGATATGCAGGATTTTATTGACAGTCGGGTCCAGAAAATCGCGATCGTGAGAGATCAGTATCAGCGTGCCGGTATAACTTTTCAGCCAGCGTTCGAGCCAGATCACTGCATCGAGATCCAGGTGGTTTGTCGGTTCGTCAAGAAGCAGTAAGTCTGAACGACAGATCAGTGCCTGGGCCAGATTCAGACGCATACGCCAGCCCCCCGAAAAATCTTTTACCGGAGCCTGTAATTGCTGTTGGGTAAATCCCAGCCCATTTAGCAGACTGGCAGCACGGGCCTGAATTGTCCAGGCCTGAACGGTATCAAGCTGTGCATGCAGCAGCGCAATACGGTTTCCGTCATTTTCTGCATTGGCCTGAGCCAGCTGCGATTCCAGATGGCGGAATTCCCGGTCACCGTCGATGACATACTCGATCGCTGGCTGATCCAGGGCCGGAGTTTCCTGATTTACCCAGGCCAGAGCCCAGTTTGCAGGAAAACTGACATTTCCGGCATCACTGGTAGTTTCCCCTTTCAGAAGGGATAAAAGTGTGGATTTTCCGCAGCCATTCTTCCCGACCAGGCCAACTTTTTGCCCGGGATTGATGGTGGCGGAAGCATTGTCCAGTAGCACGCGGGTACCGCGTCGTATTTGTAGCGAAGAAAAGACAATCATAAGCGCCGTTTCGTCAGAATATGTTAAATTATCAGCTAAAGTGAACTAATGATTAAACAGAAAATTTCGTTATGTGCTGCATGGTAGCTGAAATAGTTATCCGTGACGATGATTTGGAGGGGAACAATGTCGACACAGCCCAAAATCCTGCTGCTTTATGCCCATCCTGAATCACAGGAATCAGTCGCTAACCGGATCCTGCTGAAAACTGCACAACGTCAGGAAAACGTCACTGTGCATGACCTTTACGCATTTTATCCTGATTTTTTTATAGATATTCATTACGAGCAGCAACTGTTACGGGAACATGACATCATCATTTTCCAGCATCCACTCTATACTTATAGCTGTCCTGCGTTACTGAAAGAGTGGTTCGATCGGGTGCTGACCCGTGGATTTGCGATCGGTCACGGTGAGCAGGCATTAGCTGGCAAGTACTGGCGAAGTGTGATCACGACCGGTGAGCCGGAAACCGCGTATCACCAGCACGGCCTGAACAGGTATCCGATGAGCGATATTATGCGGCCCTTTGAACTGACAGCACAGGCCTGTCGTATGCATTGGTTAACACCGATGATTATTTATTCCGCCAGGCGCCAGACGGGCAAGGCGATGACAACGTATGCCAGTGCTTACAGCGACTGGTTAGCCCAGCCATTACCACAGGGGGTAATTTAATGCAGGGACCTGGCCTGTTAACTGCGGGTGTAATTTATCTTGGGGCAGCGGTCATTGCTGTCCCTATTGCTGCCCGATTGGGTATTGGCGCGGTACTGGGCTATCTGCTCGCGGGGATTGCTATAGGCCCCTGGGGTGTCGGGCTTATCAGTGATGTCGACGAAATACTGCATTTCTCGGAACTGGGTGTAGTTTTTCTGATGTTTATCATCGGTCTGGAACTGAACCCGGCCAAACTCTGGCAACTCCGGCGCTCTATTTTTGGGGTCGGTGCGGCCCAGGTCATCTTTTCGGCGGCAATTCTGGGCGGGCTGCTCTGGCTGACAAACTTTTCATGGCAGAGCGCGGTCATCGGCGGTATCGGATTGGCGATGTCCTCTACCGCGATGGCTATTCAGCTGATGCGCGATAAAGGAATGAACCGTAGTGAGTCCGGTCAGCTGGGATTTTCTGTCCTGCTGTTCCAGGATTTGGCGGTGATCCCGGCTTTGGCTCTGGTGCCGCTTCTGGCCGGTGGCAGTGATGGCGGACAGGCGACGGACTGGATAAAAGTAGGCATGAAGGTGCTGGCATTTGCGGGCATGCTGATTGGCGGCCGCTTCCTGCTGCGTCCGATTTTCCGCTTTATTGCCGGTTCGGCAGTGCGTGAGGTTTTTACGGCGGCGGCATTATTATTGGTGATCGGTTCGGCGTTGTTTATGGATGCGCTGGGACTGTCGATGGCGCTCGGGACCTTTATCGCAGGTATCCTGCTGGCCGAAAGTGAATACCGGCATGAGCTTGAGGTCGCGATTGATCCCTTTAAAGGACTGTTGCTGGGGCTATTCTTTATCTCGGTCGGTATGGCACTCAATCTTGGCGTGCTCTACACCCACATTGTTGAGGTGATTATCGCCGTACTGGTGCTGGTTGCTGTCAAAACGCTGGTTCTGTACATCCTGGCCCGCGTGTATGGCTTACGCAGTTCGGAGCGTTTGCAGTTTGCGGGGGTATTGAGTCAGGGCGGAGAATTTGCGTTTGTCCTCTTTTCGGCGGCATCCTCGGTGCATCTTTTTACCGGCGAACAACTGCCTATGTTACTCGTGACCGTGACGTTATCGATGATGACGACACCGTTACTGATGCAGGGTATCGATAAGATATTGATTCGTCGCTTCAATAACTCAAAGGATGACCACGGTGAAAAGCACTATGTTGAGGATGATCAGCCGCAAGTGATCGTGGTGGGCTTTGGTCGTTTCGGCCAGGTTGTTGGCCGTCTGCTGATGGCAAATAATACACGGATAACGGTCCTGGAACAGGATATCAGCGCCGTCAGTCTGATGCGTAAGTACGGTTATAAAGTCTATTATGGCGATGCGACGGAACTGGAACTGTTGCGGGCAGCCGGTGCAGAGGGGGCCGAGTCCATCGTCATCACCTGTAATGATCCGGAAGATGCGATGGCGATTGTTCAGCTGTGCCAGCACCATTTCCCGCACCTGAAAATTCTTGCCCGCGCCCGCGGACGTGTAGAAGCACACGAATTCCTGCAGGCAGGGGTGACGCAGTTCAGCCGCGAAACCTTCTCCAGTGCGCTGGAGCTTGGCCGTAAAACGCTGGTCTCAGTGGGGATGCATCCTCATCAGGCAATGCGGGCGCAGCTGCATTTCCGTCGTCTGGATATGCGTATGTTACGAGAACTGATGCCAAATCATGATGATAGCGGACAAATCTCCCGTGTCCGGGAAGCCCGTCGTGAGCTGGAAGACATCTTCAACCGTGAAATGCAGCAGGAAAAGCAACAGCTGGATGGCTGGGATGAGTTTGAATAACCCTCCCCTGTGAGAGTGCTATCGAGGGGCTTTCAAAAGACAGGAGTGCAGGATGGCGAAACGATTTATAGCCGGGGCCGTTTGCCCGCACTGTCAGCAAACCGATACGCTGGCGATGTGGCGTGAAAATAATGTAGATGTCGTGGAATGTGTCAAATGTGGTCATCAGATGCGTGAAGCGGATAAACGGTTGCCGGATAAACACGCGGGACCTGGTAAAATTATAGGGGTGTTTACTCCTGAATAGGCGGGTATCAGGTTTTTTTTCCCCGGTAACTTACAGGGGGATTGAATTTCGTTACAATTGCCACCACTAAGACCGGAGAGGAAATCAGTTTATGTTTTTCCCGGTCAGGACCTTTCTGGTTGGTGTTATTGCAGGCAAAAATAGACCAATGAGACGGGAATATAGCTCTCAACGGTTAGGAGATATCATGAAAGTAGCAAAAGACCTGGTTGTCAGCCTTGCTTATCAGGTACGTACAGAAGATGGGGTATTAGTTGATGAATCCCCTGCAAATGCACCGCTGGATTACCTGCACGGTCATGGTTCCCTGATTTCTGGTCTGGAAAAAGCACTGGAAAACCATGAAGCAGGTGATAAGTTTGACGTTAACATCCCGGCCAACGATGCTTATGGTCAGTATGATGACAATCTGGTTCAGCGCGTACCGAAAGATGTTTTTGTCGGTGTTGATGAACTGCAGGTAGGCATGCGCTTCCTGGCTGAGACCGATCAGGGTCCGGTACCGGTAGAAATCACCGAAGTCGGTGATGATTATGTTGTGGTTGATGGTAACCATATGCTGGCAGGCCAGAACCTGAGCTTTAATGTCGAAGTCATTGCTATTCGCGAAGCGACGGCGGAAGAACTGGCTCACGGGCATGTCCACGGCGAAAATGGCCATGATCATGGCCACGACCATGAACATGGTCAGGAAGGTTGCGGGACTGGCGGCTGTGGCTGCCACCACTAAGCTGTCCTGAGACATAAAGCCGCTGACGAGCGGCTTTATGTTGAGCCTCTCAATAGTGAGGAGGCGGTGTCTCTTCAGATTGTGAAGCCAGCAGTGACGGTGCCGCTGTTTTAAGCTTATCCGCTAATAAACGGAACTGTTCACGTAATCTTGCCATTTCAAGTTCATGCCTGACCACAGTCTGGTTCAGTTCTTCAATAGTCAGCTCCTGAAAAGCAATTTTGCTTTCAAGCGCTTCCAGATGTTTTTCCCATTCGGTTATCTGCATTAGTTTTCCTCACTGTCTCTTTGCGCGCCATGATGCGCGATCTCGGCATTTTATTCGAGTCCCGGTGGAGGGAAATCGCCTGAATTTTGCAGGTCAGCCACGCGGTAACCTTGAAATTTACTCTTATATCCCAATAATCAATGAAACTTCCTGATGCAAAAAAGGTCGGAAGTTAACAGAGAATCATTGTGATGGCAGTGGTAACCCTGTCATATACCGTTATAGTGTGAGCAATTAAAACACAACAATCACCGGGGTCAGAGACTTCGGTTGGGAGATATGGATGAAATCATTGTTTAAAGTCTCATTGTTAGCGACCACCCTGGCTGTTGCGCTGAATGCACCTGCAGTTATGGCTGCAACCTCAGCAACCACCACCACAGAACAGACTCCGACCAATGCTGCATTTAAAGATCAGTCTCAGCAATCGGCCTATGCACTGGGAGCCTCTCTGGGTCGTTACATGGACAACTCTCTGAAGGAACAAGAGAAGCTTGGTATCAAGCTTGACAAAAAACTCCTGATTGCCGGTGTACAGGACGCATTTGCAGGTAAGAGCAAATTATCCGATGCTGAAATTGAACAAACCCTGAAAGGGTTTGAAACTAAAGTAAAAGCGGCAGCTCAGGCTAAAATGGAACAAGACGCGAAAGAGAATGCAGAGAAAGGTGATGCATTCGCAGCGAAATTTGCAAAAGAAAGCGGCGTGAAGAAAACCGCCAGCGGCCTGCTGTACAAAGTAGAGAAAGAAGGTACGGGTCCGGCCCCGGTCGACAGTGATACTGTTGTCGTTAACTACAAAGGGACTCTGGTCAACGGTACTGAGTTTGATAACTCTTACAAGCGTGGTGAGCCTCTGACATTCCGTCTTGACGGTGTGATCCCGGGCTGGACCGAAGGTCTGAAACACGTGAAGAAAGGCGGTAAAATTGAGCTGGTTATCCCGCCAGACTTAGCTTACGGCCAGAATGGTGTTCCGGGTATCCCGCCAAATTCAACCTTAGTATTCCAGGTTGAATTACTGGATGTGAAACAGGCACCAAAAACTGACGATGCGGCCAAAGCACCGACAGCAGACAGCCAGACTAAAGCAGCCCAGTAATACCTTGCACCGCCGCGCTCTGCGGCGGTGTCTTCTCCCCGCGTAGAATAAAAACGCTGGTTTATGTCATCGACATTTGCCAGACTGACCCTTCTGATGTTTTTACTATTTGAGTCTGCCCGGCAGTGCTTATGACAGGCTCCTGCTATGTAGGGTAATATCTGTGATGTCTAATCCTTTTAATCCTGGCGATGCTTCCGTTTATGAAATCCCGGAGCATCCATCTTTTGAACCGTCAGACTACGAGATCCTGAAATCCTACGAATCCGTCGTCGATGGTCTGGCAATGTTGATTGGTTCACACTGTGAGATTGTGCTGCATTCTCTGGATAACCTGACGTGCTCTGCCATTCGTATTGCAAATGGCGAGCATACCGGCAGACAGGTCGGTTCACCCATTACTGATTTGGCTCTGCGGATGTTGCATGACCTGCAGGGTGAGGACAGTAATGTTTCCCGCGCCTACTTTACCCGTGCGAAAAGCGGGGTATTGATGAAATCGGTGACCATTGCTATCCGAAATCGGGAGCAGCGGGTCATCGGTTTATTGTGTATTAACATGAATCTGGATGTGCCGTTCTCTCAGATAATGTCAACGTTTATGCCTCCGGAGCTACATCAGGTAGATTCAAGCGTGAATTTCGCCAGTTCAGTAGATGATCTGGTGGCTCAGACATTGGAGTTCACGATAGAAGAAGTCACTAACGATCGAAATGTCGCAAATAATGCGAAGAACAGACAGATCGTGTTGAACCTGTACGAAAAAGGTATTTTCGATATCAAAGATGCCATTAATCAGGTCGCTGACCGTCTGGATATCTCCAAGCATACGGTTTATCTCTATATCCGGCAGTTTAAAAACGGTGAGTATCAGGGAGGCGATCGCTGATGCATTATGCATTGCTGGTGACCGGTGCGCCTTACGGGACGCAGCAATCGACCAGTGCACTCCTGTTTGCCCGCGCGCTCCTGGCGGCCGGCCAGCATCTGGACAGTGTTTTCTTCTATCGTGAGGGTGTTCAGAATGCCAACCTGCTGACCGCGCCTGCCAGTGATGAGCTGGATATTGTGCGGGAATGGCAGAAGTTACAGGAGCAACATGGTATCGGGTTACATATCTGCGTTGCTGCAGCGCTTCGGCGCGGCGTCGTTGATTCCGCAGAAGCGGCCCGGTTACAGTTACCTGTTGCGAATCTGCAACAGGGATTTTTGCTGGCAGGCCTTGGCGCTTTTGCTGAAGCCGCATTAACCTGTGATCGGCTGGTACAGTTCTGATGAATCGTGTTGCCTTTATTTTTACCTCTGCTCCTCATGGGAGCAGTGCAGGGCGGGAAGGTCTTGATGCCTTGCTGGCCACCGCCGCTCTGAATGATCAGTGCGGAGTTTTTTTTCTGGGAGACGGTGTTCTGCAGTTATTCCCGGGCCAGCAGCCTGAAAATATTCTGTCACGACATTACGCGGCAACATTTGGCGTATTATCACTTTACGACATTGAGCAATGCTATTTGTGTAAAGCCTCACTGGATATCCGTGGGATCCCTGTGGATACCCCATGGATACTGGATGCGGAAATCCTGGAACCTATGGCATTACGACGTTGTCTGAATGACTATGACAGAATCGTCACCTTCTGAGATAAAACGACTGATGTTACATACATTAATGCATTCGCCCTGGCAGAGTGATATTGCGGGACGTATCTCATTGCTGAGCGAAGATGATGACGTGCTATTATTGCAGGATGGCGTGCTGGCGGCCCTTGAAGGTAACCCTTTCGCGAAAATGCTACTGCAGTCACCGGCAACAATTTATGTGTTAGAGGAAGACCTTCTGGCGCGCGGGCTGACTGAACAAATTTCAGCCAACATGTGCAAAGTAGGCTATAATGGATTCGTTGAATTGACGATTCGTCACCCACAACAGCTCGTCTGGTAGCACAGAAGTATTGGTTATTTCTTGACACCTTTTAGACGTGGCCCTAAAATTCTGCGTCCTCGTAGAAATACGAGGCGATTTATTACGTGTTTACGAAGCAAAAGCTAAATCCAGGAGCTATTTAATGGCAACAGTTAACCAGCTGGTTCGCAAACCACGCGTACGCAAAGTTGCAAAAAGCAACGTGCCTGCGCTGGAAGCCTGCCCGCAGAAACGTGGTGTTTGTACTCGTGTATATACTACCACTCCTAAAAAACCGAACTCCGCACTGCGTAAAGTATGTCGTGTTCGCCTGACCAACGGTTTCGAAGTGACTTCGTACATCGGTGGTGAAGGTCATAACCTGCAGGAACACTCCGTGATCCTGATCCGTGGCGGTCGTGTAAAAGACTTGCCAGGTGTGCGTTACCACACTGTTCGCGGTGCACTTGACTGTTCAGGTGTTAAAGACCGTAAGCAAGCGCGTTCTAAGTACGGTGTGAAGAAGCCAAAGGCTTAATGGAACTCCGTTAAGTAAGGCCAAACGTTTTAATATAAATGTCAGAATAAACTCGTAGAGTTTTGGACAATCCTGAATTATCAACGGAGAATTTCCATGCCACGTCGTCGTGTTATTGGTCAACGTAAAATCCTGCCAGATCCTAAGTTCGGATCTGAATTACTGGCCAAATTTGTAAACATTCTGATGGTAGACGGTAAAAAATCTACTGCAGAATCTATCGTTTATACTGCGCTTGAGACCCTGGCTCAGCGCTCTGGTAAATCTGAACTGGAAGCATTCGATGTAGCTCTCGAAAACGTGCGTCCTACAGTAGAAGTTAAATCCCGCCGTGTCGGTGGTTCTACTTATCAGGTTCCGGTTGAAGTCCGTCCGGTTCGTCGTAATGCTCTGGCAATGCGTTGGATCGTAGAAGCTGCTCGTAAACGCGGTGATAAATCTATGGCTTTACGCCTGGCGAACGAACTTTCTGATGCTGCAGAAAACAAAGGTACTGCAGTTAAGAAACGTGAAGACGTTCACCGTATGGCTGAAGCCAACAAGGCGTTCGCTCACTACCGCTGGTAATCACCACGGTGTAGTTGTTAACCCGGCGGACGCTTCTGAAGCAAACCCGCCGTGGTTTACTTACAATGAACGTCCGAGAATCAGAGGAATCAAATGGCTCGTACAACACCCATTGCCCGCTACCGTAACATTGGTATCAGTGCACACATCGACGCCGGTAAAACTACAACTACCGAGCGTATCCTGTTCTACACCGGTGTAAACCATAAAATCGGTGAAGTACATGATGGTGCTGCAACCATGGACTGGATGGCTCAGGAGCAGGAACGTGGTATTACTATCACCTCCGCTGCTACCACCGCTTTCTGGTCTGGTATGGCAAAACAATTTGAACCACACCGCGTCAATATCATTGATACCCCGGGACACGTTGACTTTACTATCGAAGTAGAGCGTTCAATGCGTGTTCTGGATGGTGCAGTAATGGTTTACTGCGCGGTCGGCGGCGTTCAGCCTCAGTCTGAGACTGTATGGCGTCAGGCGAACAAATATAAAGTTCCACGTATCGCGTTCGTTAACAAAATGGACCGTATGGGTGCGAACTTCCTGAAAGTTGTTGGCCAGATCAAAAGCCGTCTGGGTGCTAACCCTGTTCCATTGCAGCTGGCAATCGGTGCAGAAGAAGGCTTCACCGGTGTTGTTGACCTGGTGAAAATGAAAGCCATCAACTGGAACGAAGCAGACGCGGGTGTGACCTTCGAATACGAAGAAATCCCTGCTGATCTGGTCGAACTGGCTGACGAGTGGCACCAGAACCTGGTTGAAGCCGCCGCAGAAGCTTCTGAAGAGCTGATGGAGAAATACCTCGGCGGTGAAGAACTGACTGAAGAAGAGATTAAACAAGCTCTGCGTCAGCGCGTTCTGAACAACGAAATCATCCTGGTTACCTGTGGTTCTGCATTTAAGAACAAAGGTGTTCAGGCGATGCTGGATGCTGTTATCGAGTACCTGCCATCTCCGACTGACGTACCTGCGATTAAAGGTATGCTGGATGACGGTAAAGATACTCCTGCAGAGCGTCACGCTGATGATAACGAACCGTTCTCAGCACTGGCATTTAAAATTGCTAACGACCCGTTCGTAGGTAACCTGACGTTCTTCCGTGTCTATTCCGGTATTGTTAACTCCGGTGACACCGTACTGAACTCAGTGAAATCTGCACGTGAGCGTTTCGGCCGTATCGTTCAGATGCACGCTAACAAGCGTGAAGAAATCAGCGAAGTTCGTGCGGGCGATATCGCCGCAGCTATCGGTCTGAAAGATGTTATTACTGGTGATACCCTGTGTGATCCAAGCGCGCCAATCATCCTGGAGCGTATGGAATTCCCAGAGCCGGTAATCTCTATCGCCGTTGAACCAAAAACCAAAGCTGACCAGGAAAAAATGGGTCTGGCTCTGGGTCGTCTGGCTAAAGAAGATCCATCTTTCCGCGTATGGACTGATGAAGAATCTAACCAGACTATCATCGCTGGTATGGGTGAGTTGCACCTGGATATCATCGTTGACCGTATGAAGCGTGAATTTAACGTTGAAGCGAACGTGGGTAAACCACAGGTAGCTTACCGTGAAGCTATCCGCGCTAAAGTCACCGATATCGAAGGTAAACACGCCAAGCAGTCTGGTGGTCGTGGTCAGTATGGTCATGTTGTTATCGACATGTACCCGCTGGAGCCAGGTAAGAACCCGGATGGTTACGAATTTATCAACGACATCAAAGGTGGTGTAATCCCTACGGAATACATCCCTGCGGTTGATAAAGGTATCCAGGAGCAGCTGAAATCAGGTCCACTGGCGGGTTACCCGGTAGTTGATCTGGGTGTTCGTCTGCACTTTGGTTCTTACCATGACGTTGACTCCTCTGAGCTGGCGTTTAAACTGGCGGCTTCTCTCGCCTTTAAAGATGGCTTTAAGAAAGCAACTCCGGTTCTGCTTGAGCCAATCATGAAGGTTGAAGTTGAAACTCCGGAAGAAAACACCGGTGATGTCATCGGTGACCTGAGCAGACGTCGTGGTATGCTTAAAGGGCAGGAATCCAACGCAACTGGCGTTGAGATTCACGCAGAAGTTCCGCTGTCTGAAATGTTCGGATATGCAACTCAGCTGCGTTCACTGACCAAAGGTCGTGCTTCTTACTCCATGGAGTTCCTGAAGTATGACGATGCGCCAAACAACGTTGCGCAGGCCGTTATTGAAGCTCGTGGTAAATAATACCACGGTTTAATTTTGAACAGATGCCTTCATCGGATGATGAAGGCATAACGTAAGGAATATCGCCATGGCGAAAGAGCAATTTCAACGTAACAAACCACACGTTAACGTCGGTACTATCGGCCACGTTGACCATGGTAAAACCACTCTGACTGCAGCAATCACTACCGTACTGGCTAAACACTACGGCGGTGCTGCACGTGACTTCGCGCAGATCGATAACGCGCCAGAAGAAAAAGCACGTGGTATTACCATCAATACTTCACACGTAGAATACGAAACCCCGACCCGTCACTATGCACACGTTGACTGCCCGGGCCACGCCGACTACGTTAAAAACATGATCACCGGTGCTGCACAGATGGACGGCGCTATCCTGGTTGTTGCTGCAACTGACGGCCCTATGCCTCAGACCCGTGAGCACATCCTGCTGGNGGTAAAACCACTCTGACTGCAGCAATCACTACCGTACTGGCTAAACACTACGGCGGTGCTGCACGTGACTTCGCGCAGATCGATAACGCGCCAGAAGAAAAAGCACGTGGTATTACCATCAATACTTCACACGTAGAATACGAAACCCCGACCCGTCACTATGCACACGTTGACTGCCCGGGCCACGCCGACTACGTTAAAAACATGATCACCGGTGCTGCACAGATGGACGGCGCTATCCTGGTTGTTGCTGCAACTGACGGCCCTATGCCTCAGACCCGTGAGCACATCCTGCTGGGCCGCCAGGTAGGCGTTCCTTACATCATCGTGTTCCTGAACAAATGTGACATGGTTGATGATGAAGAGCTGCTGGAACTGGTAGAAATGGAAGTCCGTGACCTGCTGTCACAGTACGACTTCCCAGGTGACGACACGCCAATCGTTCGCGGTTCAGCGCTGAAAGCACTGGAAGGTGAAGGCGAGTGGGAAGAGAAGATTCTGGAGCTGGCTGGCTTCCTGGATTCTTACATCCCTGAGCCAGAGCGTGCTATCGATCAGCCGTTCCTGCTGCCAATCGAAGACGTATTCTCAATCTCCGGTCGTGGTACAGTTGTTACCGGTCGTGTAGAGCGCGGGATCATCAAAGTCGGTGAAGAAGTTGAGATCGTTGGTATCAAAGATACTGCGAAATCAACCTGTACCGGTGTTGAAATGTTCCGTAAACTGCTGGACCAGGGTCAGGCGGGTGAGAACGTTGGTGTTCTGCTGCGTGGTATCAAGCGTGAAGAGATCGAACGTGGTCAGGTTCTGGCTAAACCAGGTTCAATCAAACCACACACCCAGTTCGAGTCAGAAGTTTATATTCTGTCTAAAGACGAAGGCGGCCGTCATACTCCGTTCTTCAAAGGCTACCGTCCACAGTTCTACTTCCGTACAACTGACGTGACCGGAACCATCGAACTGCCGGAAGGCGTAGAGATGGTAATGCCTGGTGACAACATCAAAATGGTTGTTACCCTGATCCA